>JAOPYB010000080.1 GCA_025964835.1 Nocardioides sp.
CGAGGCGGTCGGCACCACGCCGGGCGAGGTCGCGGTTGCCCAGCAGGGCGCCGGCGATCTTGTCGGCCGAGCCGATGGTCCGGTCCAGGGTCACCCGCGGTCCGGAGGTCTCCGGCAGCCTGTCGGACAGCGTGCTGTCCACGACGAGGAGGGGGAGTCGGGCGAGCTCGTAGGGAAGGGTGATGAGCCTGCTGATCATGGTGGTCCTCACTTCTCGGTCTGGGCGCGCAGCTGTGCGGCCTGCTGGTCGGCGGCGGCGGCCTCGCGCTCGAGGCGGAGCTGCTCGGCGGCGGCCCGTTGCTCGGCGGAGTCGGCGTCGGACGCGATGACCTCGGCCTCGCGCAGTCGGGACTCGGCGAGCTCGTCGGCCCGTTGCTCGGCGGCCTCGCGACCCGCGGCCTCCTGCTGCTCCGCAGCCCGGTCGGCGACCGCCTCCTCGCCCTGCCGCTGGCTCTCGATGACGGACTCCTCGCGCTCGGCCGCGGAGCGCGCGGTGACCTTCTCCACGGCGGCCTCGCGGCTGGTCTCGCGCATCTCCTGTGCGGCCTCCTCGCGCTTGGCGTCGGCGACGGCGTCGTCGGCGACAGCGTCCCGGCGGTGGCGTGCCGCAGCCTGCTGGAGCTGTCCCTCCTTCACCAGGTCGTCCTTGCCGCTCAGGGCGCCGGCCACTTCCTTGGCCTTGCCCTTCACGCTGTCGAAGAGTCCCCCGCGGGCGTCTGCTGCCTTGTGATTGCTCATGACCTGCCGTGCCCGTGTCCGAGGCCCTGACACGCTTTCGGCGTGTGACATGGGCCGCAGACGTGCGCACGCGCCCACCGTGGCGGGCGCAAACGTGCGGTCCTGGCATGACGCCTCCCCTCCACGTGCCCTGGCGCGCCGCGTGGCCGCCACCGGTCTCGGGTCCCGCGCCCAGGAGGCGCCCCGACATCTGCGGACTGGCTCGACCGATGGCCTCCGTCCCGTGCGGTGCTGGCCGAGCTCGGCTCGGGCCTCGGCGGCGTGATCGCCCGCGAGGTGGCCCGCGGCCACCCCCACGCCGTACGCCGGGTCATCACCTACGGGACCCCGGTCGTGGGCGGACCCAGGTTCACCGCCGCCGCCCGCACCTATCCCCCCGGGGAGAGCGCGGGTGTCGTCGATCGGCTCGACGCGACGTCGCCGATCCGGGTGCCGCCGACCGTCGTGTTCGGCCCCGCCCCGTGGGCGGGCCGACGGGGCGGGGAAGGACGAGTCGTGCGCGGCGGATCGAGCCGCCCGCGTCTGGTGGAGGTCTCCCGGGTCCAGAGCGAGAACTAGCCCGGTTGTGAGCTACCGGCCGGCCTGGGCGCCTTCCGATCGTCACCCGCATGCTGGAGGGGCAGTTCGGGTCGCATGGGCGAGCGGTTCCGTCTCGGGAAGCTTTACAGGACCGCCAGATCCTCCGGAAGGAGGTACGCAGGACAATCTTGGTAGGCCACCGGCCGGAGAAACCGCTCCATGGCAAGGGTCCCCACGGATGTGCTCCGTCCATCGGTGGTGGCGGGGAATGGGCCGCCGTGCACCATGGCGGAACACACCTCGACGCCCGTGGGCCAGTCGTTGAAGACGAGGCGTCCACATTTCTGCTCCGCCTGCTGGAGCAGCGATCGCCCGCGCAGCGTATCGTCCGGCCCGACGTGGATCGAGACTGTCAGCTGGGGCTCGATGACGTTCATCACCTGGCTGATCTGGTCCGCGTGCTCGAGGCGGACCAGGAGGGAGGTCGCACCGAAGATCTCCTGCTGGAGGCTGGGGTCGGCGAAGAACGTCGCCGCGTCTGTTGCGAACAGCGTCGGGGCGCCCGCACTCGCGAGACGCTCGTCCGGCAGTCCACTCGCGAGCTCCTCGACACCCGGGTGCTCCTGAAGGTGCCGGAGGCCCGAGGCATAGCTTGAACTGATCGCGGCGTTGAGCATCGGCTGGGCACTGGAGGACGCCACCAGGCCTGACACCTTCTCGGTGAACGTGTCCAGCCCCGGGCCCTGCACCGCGAACACCAGACCGGGACTCGTGCACAGTTGTCCGGCGCCCGTCGTGACCGACCGGAAGAAGCCCTCGGCGAGCGGGCCGGGACGCGCCTCCAGTGCGTGCGGGAGCAGGAAGACTGGGTTGACGCTGGACATCTCACCGTAGAACGGGATCGGGGCCGCGCGTCTGGACACGGCGTCCATGAGCGCCAACCCGGCCCGCCGTGAGCCGGTGAAGGCGACGGCACGGATGTCCTCGTGCGTGACGAGCGAGACGCCGATCGTCTGGCCGGGTCCGTGCAACAGGGAGAAGACACCGGGATGGAGCCCCGCCGCCGTCACCGCCGAGCGCACCGCGGACGCGACGAGTTCCGAGGTGGCGGGGTGACTGCCGTGGGCCTTGACCACCACGGGACAGCCGGCGGCCAGGGCCGAGGCCGTGTCGCCGCCCGCCACCGAGAACGCAAGCGGGAAGTTGCTCGCGCTGAACATCGCGACGGGGCCGAGCGGCACCTTGTGCTGGCGCACGTCGGGACCCGGGAGCGGACGCCGGTCCGGCAATGCGCGAGTGATCCGCGTGCCCCGCCAGGCCCCGTCGCTCACGACGTCGGCGAAGAGCCGCAGCTGGTTGGTCGTGCGCTTCATCTCGCCGTCGACCCGCGCTTCCGGGATCCCGGTCTCGGCGACGACACAGGCCCGAAGGTCGTCCCCGAGCTCCTCGATCCGTTCGGCGATCCCGCGGAGGAATGCGGCCCGCACCTCGGGTGGTGTCGCGCGGTACGACTCGAAGGCTTCCCCGGCCAGCGTGGCCGCTCGCGCAGCATCCTTTGCGCCGCCGATGCCGAAGCGCGTGGGGAGTTCGGAGCCGCTCCTGGGGTCGACGGCCCGTAGCTCGCCCTCCTCACCGTGCACGCGATCGGGTCCGATGAACATTTCTCCGGTCAGGGCGAGGGTGGTGTCCTGCATGGGTTCCACGGCTCCTTCGTTGGTGGTCATCTCGGTGTTGCTGCTGCCAGGGGCGGAAGTTCGGGTCAGTCAGGAGCCGGCGGCCACGACGACAGGCCGCCGCTCGTCCGCGGCGCCGGATCCGACACCGAAGATGGGGTTCTTGGAGAAGCGCAGCCCGCCCTCATGCAGCGATGTGTTGATTCGTGCCATCCAGGTGCTGTCGTCGCGACGCGGGAAGTCCTCGCGGAAGTGGTCGCCGCGCGACTCTTCCCTCAGCTGCGACGAGACGGCAATTGCCAAGGCGACCAAGGCGGAGCGCCGGATGAAGGGATTGCCGCTGTGCGAGACCGTGTCCAGGACCTCCTCGATGGCGCCCACGCTGGCGGCCAGCTGGTCTCCGGTCCGGAGGATGCCGCAACCCTCCTGGAGAGCGGTCTTGATCCGCTGCATCAGAGCAGCATCCTCGGCGCTCAGCCGTTGACCGAGGTGGTCTGGCATCGGTTCGGCCGACGCGGGAGTGTGGCGGTGGGGATTCTCGAGTGCGTACCGGGCGGCGCCGTCGCCCGCGACCGCACCGCCGGCGACGACCTCCATGCCGCCGCCGGCCGCGAGCCGGTGGGCGCCGTGAGCTCCGCCCGCAACCTCGCCTACGGCGAAGAGACCCGGCACGTCCGCGGCGGCGTCGCCATCGATCTGGATGCCGCCCATGAGGAAGTGCTGCGCCGGCATGACCTCGATCTGTGCCTCTGTGGAGACGAGGTGGCGGGAGCGCAGGGCCTCCTTGATCTGGACATAGCGGTCGACGACGGCCGGATCCATCTCGCGGATGTCGTAGTACACCGACCCCGAAGCGGTCCCTCGACCTTCGCGCACCTCCCTCACCATGGCGCGGCAGATGATGTCCTTGGTGGGAGCCTCGCGGGTGTCGAGGAACTCATCGCCCCGCCCGTTGCGAAGCTTGGCGCCCTCGCGCAGCACGGTGGTCGGGAGGTCGTCGCCCTTCACGTCCTCGGGGAACGTTGAGACGAAGGGCTCGAAGGACACGAACTCCATTCCGGTCAGGGTGGCGCCGGCCTCGAGGGCCAGCGCGTAGCCGGTGCCTCGGCTGCCGCGCGGGTTGGTCGTCTTGTCGAAGATCTGTCCCGCCCCGCCCGTCGCCAGGACGACGCTCCTGGCCCTGATCCTGAGCCACCGGTCGTCTCGGGGGCTGAAGCTCAGGCCCCCCGCGACGTGACCGTCCGCGACGTCCAGGTTCACCAGCAGTGCGCCGCCTACCACCGTCGTCCCCGAGTCTGCCCGGGTGAGAATCTCCATCAGGACGCGACTGATGTCGACGCCGACCAGACCCATGGAGTACACCGCGCGGGTCCAGGTGCTGCCGGTCGCCTGTCGCCGCGCGAGCCGGCCGTCCTCCCGGGCGAACGGGACCCCGAGATCCGCCAAGTGGCGGGTCTCCGGGCCGATGCGGCGGGCGAACGCCGACACGACGGCAGGGTCGTTGAGGTACCCACCCGCCCGGAACATGTCGTCGAAGACCCTCGACGCGACGTCCTCGTCGCAGTAGTCCAGTGCTGTGTTCATGCTGCTGATGCGGCTCGAGGCTCCGCCGGAGCCGCCGAGCAGAACGACTCGGGCCCCGGCGGCCTGGGCACGGTAGGCGGCCATGATGCCGCCCACGCCGGACCCCGCGACGAGCACGTCGGTCTCGATCTCTTCTATCTCCACAACGGTTTCCTTCCGACTCAGACGAGGTGCTTGCTGATGATTTCGCGGTGGACCTCGTCGGTTCCCTCGACGATGCGCAAGCCGCGTGCGTCCCGGTAGAGACGCTCGACCGGGTACTCGCGGGAGAACCCCATCCCGCCGTGGATCTGGACGGCTTGGTCCGCCACCCGGTTGAGTGCGGTCGTGGCGTAGAGCTTGGCGATCGAGATCTGCTTGCCGAAGGTCGTCGCGAGCTCACGGTCGGACAGCCCGGCGGCGCGACCCTCGTCGCAGAGCCTGGTGGCGTCGTAGACGGCGGCTCGGGCGACGTACGGTTCGACGGCCATGTCGGCGAGCATCCAGCGGATGCCCTGCTTCTGGGCGATGGGCTCGTCGAACACCACCCTGAGCTTCGCGAACTCCGTCGACAGCGAGACTAGGCGCTCCATCGCTCCAACGGCGTAGCCGGCCATCTGCAGCCGCCTCTGGGCAACGCTCGCGAGAGCGAGCCGCAGGCCCTGGCCCGGCTCGCCGAGGACCTGCTCGTCGGGGACGAAACAGTCCTCGAAGAAGAGCTCCCGCTCGTCGAGGGCATGCCATCCCATCATCCGCTGGCGACCCCCGATGACGTAGCCGGGAGTCCCCTTGTCCACCAGGAAGGCCGTGACCTGGGGCGTTCTGCGCCCCTCCGCCGGCGGCCCGGTGACTGCGAAGACGATGGCGAAGTCCGCGGAGCCGAAGGTGATGAAGTGCTTGCTTCCGGTGATCCGGTAGCCGCCGGGGACCTTGGTGGCCCGTGTCCTCATCGCGCCGTTGTCCGACCCCGAGCCGGGCTCGGTCAGCGCGAAGCACTGCTCGCGTTCGCCGGAGAGCACGGGGTCGAGATACTTCTCGCGCTGCATCTCCGTGCACTCGAACAGGATCCGGTGCGGACGAGCGAGGACGTAGGTGAGCGGCCACGTCGTCGCGCCGAACTCCTCCCAGAGCCTGGTCTGCTCGTAGATGCTCAGTCCCGGCCCGCCCAGGTGCTCGGGGACGTTGGCGCTGTACAGGCCCAGCTCGACGGACTCCGCGATCAGGGACCGCCACACATCGGGATCGACCTCGGCCTGGTCGTCGATCTCCTGCTCCAGGGGCACCAGGCGCTTGGTGACGAATCGACGGGTGGTTTCCAGCATGTCTTCGAGCTCGAGGGCCGTGAGGGTCACCTGAGGCTCCTTCGGGTTGGCGTGTCGGTCGTCACAAAAAGTATCGTAGACTGTTGACAATCTCAAGATCGGCGCCCTACTGTCCTGCCTTGTGACCCACACCACAGACCTCGCCAACTACGTCAGCGCCCTGCGCTTCGAGGACCTCTCCGAAGCCGCCGTGAATGCCGCCAGACGCCTCACCCTGGACACCCTGGGAGTGACGCTCCCGGCCATCCACTACGGACCCGGGAAGGTGATCACCTCCTACGTGGCCGACCTCGGGGACCGCCCGGACGCCACGATCTTGGGTACGAACGTGCGGACGTCGGTGGCCAACGCGGCCCTGGCCAACGGCACGATGGCAGCCGACATGGAGCAGGATGACGTCCACCAGGAGTCGAACCTGCACGCGAGCAGCGTCTTCGTGCCGGCGATGCTCGCCGTGGCTGAGGCCGAGGACATCTCGGGCGAGACCTGGATCACCGCACTCGTCGCGGCGTACGAGGTCGGCTGCCGTATCAGCATTGCGATGGACAACAGCCAGCAGTACGCCCGCGGGTTCCACCCCACCGCGGTGTCGGGCATCTTCGGCGCGACGGCGGGCGTTGCGAAGCTTCGCGGCCTCTCGGGCGATGAGGTGGCCAGCGCGTTCGGCCTGGCCGGCTGTCAGGCTGCCGGGCTGCTGACCTGGGAGCAGGAGACGGAGCACTTCACCAAGTCGTTCCAGAGCGGCGTGCCGGCACGCGCTGCGGTCACAGCAGTCGACCTGGCCCAGCGCGGCTACATCGGCGCGCCGGACACCCTCGACGGAAAGTACAACATCTTCGGTGCCTTCTCCCAGAGCCGGAACTATGGGCGACTGACCGAGAACCTGGGTCACTCGGACTACGAGATTCTCCGGACCGGGTACAAGTTCTACTCGTGCTGCCGGGCCATGCACTCGACGATCGATGTCGTCATGGAGCTCGCCGGCGAGCACGGATTCGCCGGCGCTGACGTCGAGCAGATCAACGTCTGGCTCCCGACCACCCTCGCACCCATGGTCGACAACAACACGCTGATCACCCACAACCTGCAGTTCATCGTCGCGGCGGCATTGACCGACGGCAAGGTCACGCGGGAACAGACCACGCTGGAGCGCCGTGCCGATGCCGACCTGATCGCCCTGGCGGCCCGGGTCGACCTGAAGGGGAGCGCCGAGCTCGAACGACAGTTCCCGGCGCACTGGCCGTCGCACGTCCAGCTGACGCTCAAGGACGGCCGGACCTTCGACGTGCAGCGTGACGATGCACGCGGCAGCGCGACCCGACCCATCACCGACGGGGACATCGAGGAGAAGTTCCTCGACCTCACGTCCACCGTGTTGTCCCCGGAGGTCGCTCGTCGGGTGGTCAAGACCATCAACGAGTTGGAGGGCGTCGCCTCGATGCGGCAGATCACCGACCTGCTCTCCTCCGAGAGCGCCTGACCATGGTCGCCACGCCGATCGCGCCGGCGCCCCTCCCTTTGGAGGGCATCCGTGTCGTCGACCTCACCGCGGCACTAGCTGGCCCGTTCTGCACGATGCTCCTGGGTGACCACGGCGCAGACGTCATCAAGATCGAGGTCCCCGGACGGGGTGACGACACCCGCAACACCAGCAATCCCACCATCGGGACGGAGAACACCGCCTTCCTGGCGGTCAACCGGAACAAGCGCAGCATCGAGCTCGACCTCCGTAAGCCCGTCGGCGTCAGAATTGCGAGGGAGCTCGTGGCGCAGGCCGACGTGTTCGTGGAGAACATGCGCCCGGGCAAGGCGGACACGCTAGGGCTGGGGTGGGACGAGCTCAGCGCCGAGAACCCCGGACTGGTCTACTGCTCCATCTCGGGATGGGGGAGCACTGGTCCGTACGCGAGCCGGGCGGGGTACGCCCTGACGGCGGAGGCGATGGGCGGCCTGATGAGCGTCACCGGTGAGCGGGACGGTGAGCCCATGAAGGTAGGGGTGTCGATCATCGACAACCTGGCCGGCCTGTACGCCAAGGACGCCATCACCGCTGCACTCCTGTCTCGCGAGAGGACCGGGCGGGGTCAGCGCGTGGAGACGTCCCTGCTCGAGAGCACCGTGTCCATCCTCAGTCTCACGGCCATGAGCTACCTCATGGGTGGGGTCGTTCCCGGTCGCTGGGGGACCGAGCACGAGTGGCACGTCCCGTGGAAGAGCTTCGAGACGGCCGATGGACACATGGTGCTCGCCTGCAGCAGCGAGGGGCAGTGGGCCAAGATCTGCGTGGGCATCGGACGCCCCGAGCTGGCCGGAGACCCCCAGTACTCCTCGATGTCCGCGCGGCACGCCAACCGCGAGGACCTCTACCGGTTGCTCGACGAGGTCTTCGCAGCCGAGACCACCCAGGCATGGCTGGAGCGGATGAACGTGGCCGGAGCAGCGGTGGCCCCCATCCAGACTCTGGACCAGGTCTTCGACGACCCGCAGGTCCGTCACCGCGAGATGGTGCAGCAGGTGGACCATCCCACGCTCGGTTCGATCCCGCAGGTCGGGTTCGCCCAGACGCTGCACGGGACGCCGGCGACCATCAGGAGCGCCCCGCCGCTGCTCGGTCAGCACACGGACGAGATCCTTCAAGATGTGCTGGGCTACGACCTGGAAGATCGCACGAAGTTTCGCGAGCTCGGAGCAATCCGCTGATGGACACGACGCTGATGCCGATGGTCCACGCCCACGTCGAGTCCCTGGTGGCGACGGTGACGTTCGCGAGGCCGCCGGTGAACGCATTGACCGAGGAGCTGATCGACGAACTGATCCAGGTGGTGCTCGAAGTGGGCGCCGCGGACGAGGTACGGGCGATCGTCCTCGTGGGATCCGGTGGCACCTTCTCGGCCGGCTTCGACATCGGCGCCCTGCGTCGCACGCCGCCCGAGGACGTGCGGGGCCGCAACGCCCGCCTGGTGGCCAGGTACGGCGAGCTCGGCGACTGCCCGAAGCCCGTCATCGCGGCCATCGACGGATACGCCCTGGGTGGTGGGTTGGAGTTGGCTCTCGCCTGCGACCTGAGGGTGGTCTCCGTCGACGCCGTCGTCGGCCTTCCCGAGATCGGCCTGGGCGGGGTTCCTGGCATCGGCGGCATGCAGAGGCTCTCCAGGCAGGTCGGTCTCGGGCCGGCTAAGCGCCTGGTCCTGACCGGTGAGCGCATCGGCGGGGACGAGGCACACCGACTGGGCCTCTCCGAGTTCCGTGCTCCTTCCGGAGGCGCCCTCGACGTGGCGCGGTCGGTTGCAGAGGAGATCGCGCGTCACTCGCCCACCGCCGTCAGCTGTGCGAGGCGGGCGATGAACATGGGCCGGGACCTGGGTCTCTCGCCAGCTCTGGAGCTCGACCTGATTGCCGTCGACGTCGTCGCCAGGTCCCCGGAACGACACGAACGACTGGAGAGCTACCGAGGCCGTCGTCGTGAGGGGAACGGAGCTGCGACGAGTCCCGGCTGCCGCTGAGGTGATGTGCCCATCGACACCTCGTCGATGCGGGTTCCAACGATCTGAGGAGCAAGTCATGAACGGTTCACGCGCGCTACGCGCACAACTCCTTCTCGGGGCTGCCAGCATTCTCGTCATCGGCACGTCGCTCACGTCGTGCTCGGTCTCCAACACCGATAGCGGCACCGCGGGGAAGTCCGCCGTCCGCATCGTCCTGGAGGTCGAGCCGCCGACCCTCGAGCCCTGCGACGCCAGCTACACCGCGACGGGTGTGGTGGTGCGGTCGAACATCACCCAACCGCTCCTCGAGCGAAACGCCACGAGCGGGGACCTCGAGCCCCTCCTCGCGACGTCCTGGGACCAGACCACTCCGACGGAGTGGACCTTCAAGCTGCGTAGTGGCGTCAACTTCCAGGACGGTTCACCCTTCACCGCCGAGGACGCCGCGTTCTCGATCGACCGCGCCCTGAGCCGGGAGATCAACTGCAACGTCAAGGGCGAGATCTTCGGCGACGAGACGATGAAGACGGAGGCGGTCGACGACACCACCCTCGTCGTGACGACGCCGGACCCCGACCCCGTGCTTCCCCTGAAGCTGTCCTTCATCGAGGTCGTGCCCTCGTCGACGTCGCCGGACAAGAAGGTCCGGGAGCCGATCGGCACCGGGCCCTTCGAGGTCACGTCATGGAGCGCGGGGACGAAGCTCGTGCTGTCGAGCTGGTCGGGCTACTGGGGAGAGCAGCCGGCCTTCAAGACCGCGGAGTACCAGTGGCGGTCCGAAGGCACGGTGCGGGCGCAGATGGTCAAGAGCGGAGAGGCAGACATTGCCACCCGGTTGGGCCCCGCCGATGGGATCGGCGACCTCGGAGAGGACTACCCCAACAACGAGACCACCGGCCTCATCCTCAACGGGACCCTCCCGCCGTTCACCGACATTCGGGTCCGGCAGGCGGTCAACTACGCCATCGACAAGCAGGGGATCATTGACTCCCTCTACCCGGACAGCGGGATCGAGGTCGCGACCCAGATCGTCCGCGAGGGGATCATCGGCCACAACGACGACCTCGAGCCGTGGCCCTACGACCCGGAGAAGGCCAAGCAGCTCATTGCGGAGGCCAAGGCCGACGGGGTCCCCGTCGACGCGCCGATCACGATGACCGGACGCATCGCCGAGTGGCCCAACGTGGCCCAGATGGCGCAGGCCGTCCAGGGTGAGTTGCTGGCCGTCGGTCTCAACGTGAAGCTCAAGATGCTTGAGACGTCCCAGCAGATCCTCTACCAGGTCCGTCCCTTCGTCCTTGACGAGGGCGCGACCGCCGTCATGATCTCGCACGGAAACCAGGCGGGCGACGCCGGCTTCTCGACCCAGTACATGACCTCGGACGGCGCGCTGTCGACGTTCGGCGACGACGAGCTCGACCGCCTGATCCACTCGGCCGAGCGGGCCACGGGAGACGAGCGTCAGAAGCTGTACGCGGAGGCCTTTGCCTACGAGCACGAGCACGTGGTCCAGTTCGCCCCCCTCCTTCACATGGTCGGGGAGATGGGGGTGGCGAAGACGGTGCTGTACAAGCCGACTCCCGCTTCCGGGGACGAGATGCACCTGGCCGACATCACGCCGGCCTCCTGAAGGCGGTGTCGTCATCCTTCATCTAGTCAGAAGACGGCTCTCGTCGAGCGCGATCCCGCTGCTCGCGGTGTTCCTCGGAGTCTTCTTCCTTGCCCGCATCACCGGGGACCCGTCACGTCTGTACCTGCCGCTGAACGCGACGGCGCAGAACCGAGCGGACTTCATGAGGGAGAGCGGGCTCGACAAGCCCCTGCTCCAGCAGTTCGTCGACTACCTGCAGGGCCTCGTGCATCTCGACCTGGGCACGTCCCTCCGGACTGGGGAGGCCGCATCGTCGATGGCGCTGCGGGCTTTCCCCGCCACGATGCAGCTGGCGATCCTCACGATGGTCCTGGCCATCGTGGGGGCCGTCATCATCGGCAGCTGGGCGGCATTGCGACCGAACGGAATCGGGGACCGGGTTGCCAACTTCATGGCGATGGTCGCCGCCAGCGTCCCCGACTTCTGGCTGGCGCTGATGGGGATCCTCCTGTTTTCCGTAACCCTGGGCTGGCTCCCTACGTCCGGCGCGGGAGGGCCCGCCTACTGGGTGCTGCCGGTCGCGACGTTGGTCGTGCGTCCGCTGGGCGTGCTCACCCAGGTGGTGCGTGGCAGCATGGTCGCGGCCCTCTCGGAGCCCTACGTCAAGCTGGCACGGGCCAAGGGCGCGAGCGAGACGCGCGTCGTGACGCACCACGCGCTGCGCAACGTCGCCGCCCCCGCCCTGACCGTGGCCGGTGACCTCGCGGTGAGCCTGATCAACGGGGCGGTGGTCGTGGAGACCATCTTCGGATGGCCGGGCATCGGGAAGCTGATGATCGACTCGATCCTCGGCAGGGACTTCGCAGTCCTCCAGGCGGCCGTCCTCCTCACCGCCCTGTCGATCTTCGCGCTCAACATCGTGATCGACATCTGTTACGGACTCCTGGATGTTCGGGTCCGATCAACCTCGAAGGTGGCATGACGTGGGAGCACTCGCCAGACGACGTTCCATGGTCGTCACGACCCAGAGCAGCACGACCGATCTGCCTGGGTTGGAGGAGCCGATCCGCTCCGAGAAGCCGCCGCCGAGCAGGCTGCGCCTGCTCCTGCGCGACCTCACCGCCACGGCAGCCCTGCTGTTCCTCGTCGCCGCCGGCCTGATCGCCTTCGTAGGTGCGCAGTTCCCGGACCACCTGGGAACCACCCAGAACCTGGCGTTGTCGAACATTCGCCCGTTCGACCTCGAACACGGTTGGTCGTACGTGCTCGGCTCGGACGCCTTGGGCCGCAGCATGCTCGGCCGCCTGATCGTGGCCGCCCAGACCAGCTTCGCCATCTGCATCCCGACGGTCCTGCTCTCGAGCGTCATCGGGTCGCTCTGGGGCACCTGGGCCGGCTACCACCGCGGGTGGCGCGAGACGGTGTCGATGCGGGTGGCCGACGTCATCTTGAGCTTTCCCTCGCTGCTGCTCGCCGTCGTGATCCTCTTCATCCTGTCGCCCAGCGCGGCCAACATTGTGCTGATCCTGACGATCACGCGCATCCCGGTCTACCTCCGCACAGCGCGCGCCGAGGCGGCCGAGCTACGCAGTCGGGTCTTCGTGGACGCGGCGCGAACCTTTGGGGCGAAGAAGCGCACGATCATCAGGCGCCATCTGGTGCCGAGCGTGCTGCCGACACTTGTCACCGTGGCGACGCTCGACTTTGGCTACGTGATGCTGGCTGAGTCATCGCTGAGCTTCCTCGGCATCGGAGTCCAGGCACCAGATGTGAGTCTCGGCCTGATGGTCGCCGACGGCCGGCAGTACCTGCAGACGTCCTGGTGGCTCTCGGTCCTGCCCGGCCTGGTCCTCATCGCGGTGACGGTGTCACTGAACCTGCTCGCCGCGTGGCTGAGGATCGTCAACGACCCGGGCCAGCGGTGGCGGCTCGAGATCCCCGTGTCCCGGAGGCGGAGCGCGGACGCCATGCGCACCGCCGAGCGGACCGACACTTCGACCGTGCCGGAGGCGCACGCATGAGGACCGACGACCAGCCCGGGCGCACGAGCCACGCGGTGGCCCTGGACGTGCGTGGGCTGAGTGTCGACATCAGTCTCCGGCTCGGGACCGTCCGCGCCGTCGACAACGTCGACTTGTGTGCCAGGAAGGGGGAGACCCTGGCCGTGCTGGGTGAGTCCGGATGCGGCAAGAGCCTGACCGCCAAGGCGATCACGGGTCTCCTCGACCCGGGAGTCAGGGTCAGTTCCGGCCAGGTGCGGCTGGACGGCGCGGACCTGCTGACGATGAACCCGAAGCAACGGCGCACCGTGGCCGGGCACAAGCTCGGCATCGTGTTCCAGGACGCTCTCACCGTCCTGAACCCCGTCTACACGGTGGGCTCGCAGATCGACGAGGTCTTCCGGATCCACGAGGGTGTCTCGCGGCGGGAGGCGAAGACACGCTCGATCGAGCTGATGGAGCGTGTGGGCATCGAGGACGCGGCCCGTCGCTACCACGCTTACCCGCACCAGTTCTCCGGCGGCATGCGACAGCGCATCGTCATCGCCATCGCTGTCGCGCTCAAGCCGAGCGTGCTGATCGCCGACGAGGCCACCACCGCGCTGGACGTCGTCGTGCAGGCACAGATCATGGACCTGCTGCGCGAGCTCCGTTCGGAGTTCAACATGGCGGTCGTACTCATCACCCACGACCTGGCACTGGTGGCCAAGGAAGCTGACGAGGTCGTGGTCATGTACGCGGGAAACGTGGTCGAGAAGGGCCGTGTGACCGACGTGCTGCGCCATCCGCAGAACCCCTACACCCGGGCGCTCCTCGAGGCTGCGCTTCCGGCGAAGGCATCTCGCGAACGGCCCTTCGCCTCAATTCCCGGGGGCCCCCCCGATCTGGACTCAATCCCGCGCGGCTGTGTGTTCAAGGATCGCTGCGGCTTCGCCCAGCAGGTCTGTGCGGACGAACGCCCGGTGCTGCGGCTCGTGGCCGCAGGCCACGCCTGCGCCTGCCACTTCGTGAACGGAGATTGAAATGTCCGGCAAGGAGCTCCTCGTGGTCACCGGCCTCTCCAAGACCTTCCGGATCCACCAGGGCGGGAGGAAGGCCGAGGTCAAGGCGCTCGACGACGTGAGCCTCACCCTCAGCGAGGGCGAGACCCTGGCCATTGTCGGTGAGTCGGGGAGCGGCAAGTCCACCCTTGGTCGAACCCTGCTAGCCCTGGACCGTCCCGACAGCGGCTCAGTGCTCTTCGACGGGCAGAGCCCCTTCGATCTCAAGGGCGACCAGCTCCGCCGGTGGCGTCGCCACATCCAGATGGTCTTCCAGGATCCCTACGCCTCGCTCAACTCGCGCATGACCGCCCGACAGCTCGTCTCCGAGCCGTGGCAGTCCCATCGGGAGCTGTACCCCACGGCCCGCGAGCGGGATCATCGATCCGACCAGCTCCTGGAGATGGTCGGGCTCAAGGCTCAGCATGCCCACAAGACCCCACGAGCGTTCTCCGGAGGTCAGCTGCAGCGGATCGGCATCGCGCGCGCTCTCGCCCTCGATCCCCGAATCATCGTGTGCGACGAGCCGGTCTCGGGACTGGACCTCTCGGTCCAGGGGCAGGTCCTCAACGTGCTGAAGGACCTGCAGCGCCGCCTCGGGGTCGCCTATGTCTTCATCTCCCATGACATGTCCGTGGTGCGACACATGGCCGACCGGGTAGCGGTGATGTATCACGGCAAGATCGTCGAGTGCGGACCCGTGGACTCCGTCCTGGACACGCCGAGCCACGCGTACACACGGGCTCTCATCGCCGCCGCGCCGTCACTCAGCAGCCTTTGAGGACCGGTCGCACGTGACAGCCGTGGAGTTCGTCGCGGTGGCGGTCGCCATCATGGCGGCGTCGTGCCTCCAGTCCTCCATCGGGTTCGGCATGGGGATGGTCGCGGGCCCGGTGATCGCACTCGTCGACACGAGCCTGATGCCGGGCACCCTGATCGTCCTGTCGGTGGTTCTCACAGCTCTGGGGGTCGTCGCGGACCGCACTTCGCTCGAGCTCACGGGAACGGGGTGGGCGCTCGCCGGCCGGGTCCCTGGCAGTCTGATGGGTGCCTTTCTCGTGGCGCTCCTCCCGGGCCGGGCACTCGCGCTGTGCGTGGCGGTGACCATCCTGATGGCCGTGGTCCTGTCCCAGCGTGGGTGGTCGCCGGCTCCGTCACGGCGGAACCTGGTGACGGCGGGGCTCGCGTCGGGCATCTTCGGCACCTCGGCGGCGATCGGCGGACCCCCACTCGCGCTGGTGTGGCGCGATGTCGAGGCTGCGCGACTCCGGGCGATGATGAGCGCCTTCCTGCTCGTCGGGTCCCTCCTCGCCCTCGGTTCCCTTCTGATCGCGCACGCCATCACCAGGGCAAGCTTCGAGCTGGCGGGATACATGATGCCGGCGATGCTCGCGGGATGGGCAGCCTCGCGTGTGGCCAACCGCTACCTCAGCCGGCCGGCGCTGACACGTGTCGGGATGGTCACGGCCACGTGCGGCGCCGTGGTTCTCGTCGTCACCCAGGTCTTCTGATACGAGCAGGAATCGAACTGTTCGGCGGCCGACCACCTTCAGCAGCAACCAAACGACAGGAATGGGCATGACTCACATCTCCACCCCCGCACCCCGGCTCTCCGACACGGCGGAGAGCCAGCTCCGCCGAGTCTCCACGGCGACCCTGACGACCCAGCTGCTGCGTCGTGGTCTGCGCAACACCTACATGGGCGGCGTGATGCCCTTGCGCCCGGACCTGCGGATGGTTGGGTCGGCCTTCACGCTGCGCTACGCACCCGCCAGGGAGGACGTCGCGGGGACGAGCTACGACAACGACACCGACGTCCAGCGGCTGGCGGTGGAGGCGATCGGGGAGGGACAGGTCCTCGTCATCGACGCGCGCGGAGAGACGCGGTCGGCTGCCCTCGGCAACATCCTCGCCACCCGGATCGCCCGGCGCGGTGCCGTGGGGGTCGTCACCGATGGGGCCTTCCGCGACAGTGAGGGATTCCGGGCGATCGGACTGCCGTCGTACGCCTCAGCCGGCCACGAGACCACGTCTTCGGTGCTGCACCATCCGGTGGACATGAACGTCCCCATCGGCTGCGGGGGGGTCCTGGTCCGACCGGGCGACATCCTCGTTGGCGACAATGAAGGCGTCGTCGTCATCCCCGCCGAGATGGCCGAGTCCGTCGCCCACGACGCCTACGAGCAGGAACTTCTGGAGGAGTGGATCCTCGAGCAGGTGGACCAGGGCGCCAGCATCAAGGGGTTGTACCCCCCTTCGGAAGAGACGATGGAGAGGTATCGGGCGCGCGACGCAGGCAGATCCTGACAAGTGCGCTCAACCCTGCGGCGGCGCGGAGGCCGCACGTGCGTCGGCGGCCATGATCCCAAGGTAGGCGCGCCGGGTGCCCTCACTGTGCTCCCGCATCAGCTCCACTGATCGCGCCGTGTCGCCGGCGGTGATCGCCTCCAGAATCCCCTCGTGCTCATCCCACGCTTCGGATGCGCGTTGCATCATCACTGGCCGGAAGTACCAGCGAATGCGCTTGTCGATCTCTTGGCCGAGCTCGCGCAGCACACCGTTGCCCGAGAGTTGGTATACATGGCCGTGGAAGTGCGCACTGGCCTGATAGAGCGCGTTCTCATCCAGGATCTCGATCGCCTTGCGGGCGGCCGAGATGACACTGCGCATGGCGTCGACGTCTTCTTCGTTCGCCCTGGCGGCGGCCAGGGCTGCGGCCTCACCTTCGAGCATGGCTCTCACGCCGAAATACTGCTCGATCTCCTCGGCAGTCGGGTTGTGGACGAATGCCCCGCGCCGGGGTTCGAACTGCACCCAGCCCTGGCTCTGGAGTTGGTTGAGCGCCTCGCGCACCGGCCCGCGGCTCACCCCCAGCCTGGTGGCAAGTTCCGTCTCGACCAAATGCGTCCCGGGCGGGTAGACACCGTCGATGATCAGCGCCTCTAGTCTGGTCCGCACCCGCTCTCGAAGGGGAGGCTCATGAACTATGGGCACGAGCAAGGCGTCACGAAGTGCAGATCGGCCGATCTCACCAGCGGTCACGAGCCCTCCAGACTCAGCAAAGGAACTCTGCGGAACGCAGCCCGGCACGCAGAAGTTGCGAATTGTCAGCAGTATACGCACCGCCCGGCAGGCGATTGCCGCGGACATCGTGCGCCGCACTGGCAGGTCGGGTGAGACGCGGTCGGCCGCTCGACGCCGCTCCGGGAGCCGACGTACTCGCCCGCGGGATGGCTGTGCCCACCCAGTCGGGTCAGGCGCAGGGGACCGGGCCGCGAGCGACTCGCGGACTCCACGCAAGGATCGAGCGACAGGGGGATCGATCGCCCATGTCTGGATGCGGCCATGAGGGGCTGGGCCTGGCAGAGCACGGTGCCGGTGGAGCGTCCGGTACAACACTCGTCGCTACGTGGTCTGCCGAGTGGGGCCAGGGCCGACGCCGGTCCCGATCCATGAAGGTCGAGACCGGCGTACGTGCTGGTCGAGCCAGCTCCCACTCGGCGGAGGATAGGGGATTCGAACCCCTGAGGGCTTTCACACCCAACCCGCTTTCCAAGCGAGCGCCATAGGCCACTAGGCGAATCCTCCGCGGAGGAATGTACCGGTCGCCCCACGGCGGGGCGAAATCCCCCGGGGCCGGGGCCGTCTTGGTGGCCCGGCGAGCCTCACCTAGACTTCCCGGCAACCCCCCGCGTGGCGGCATCTTGCCCAACTCCCCCAGGGCCGGAAGGCAGCAAGGGTAAGCGAGCTCTGTCGGGTACGCGGGGGGCCTCTTCGTCCCGGGGCGGGCAGCCGTCCGCCGCCGGTCGCCGATGGCCGAGCGCCCCGCTACCAGGTGTCGGCACGGGTGGTTAGGGTTCAGGCGTGGAGTCACCCCTCGCG
>JAOPYB010000445.1 GCA_025964835.1 Nocardioides sp.
GAGTCGGTGACCCGCTCGAGGAAGTAGCGGTCGTGCGAGACCACGACGAGGGTGCCGGGCCAGCTGTCGAGGAAGTCCTCGAGGACGTTGAGGGTGTCGATGTCGAGGTCGTTGGTGGGCTCGTCGAGCAGCAGCACGTTGGGCTCGGTCAGCAGCAGGAGCAACAGCTGGAAGCGGCGCCGCTCGCCCCCGGACAGCTCACCGATCCGGGTGGTGAGCCGGTCGCCGGTGAAGCCGAAGCGCTCCAGCATCGACGTCGCGGTGATCTCGCCGTCCTTGGTCTTCACGACCCGCCGGAACGACTCGACCATCGGCAGCACCCGGGCGTCGGGATCCAGGTCGTCGAGCTGCTGGGTCAGGTGCTTCATCGCGATCGTGCGGCCGTGCTTGACCTTGCCGGCCGAGGGAGCGAGGTCGCCGGCCAGCATCGCGAGCACCGACGTCTTGCCGGCGCCGTTCACGCCCACCAGGCCGACCCGGTCGCCGGGGCCCAGCCGCCAGGTCGCGTGGGTGAGCAAGGTCCGCTCGCCACGCTTGAGGTCGACGTCCTCGACGTCGAGGACGTCCTTGCCGAGCCGCTGGGTGGCGAACTTCTGCAGCTCCATGCGGTCCCGCGGGGGCGGCACGTCCTCGATCAGGGCGTTGGCGGCCTCGATGCGGAACTTCGGCTTGGCGGTGCGGGCGGGGGCGCCTCGGCGCAGCCAGGCGAGCTCCTTCTTGGCGAGGTTCTGCCGTCGGGTCTCCGAGGCGGACGCCTGCCGGGAGCGCTCCGCCTTGGCCAGGACGTACGACGCGTAGCCGCCCTCGTAGGCGTCGACCACGCCGTCGTGGACCTCCCACGTCCACTGGCAGACCTCGTCGAGGAACCAGCGGTCGTGGGTGACGACGACCATCGCCGAGGGCCGTTTGCGCAGGTGGTCGGCCAGCCAGGCGACGGCCTCGACGTCGAGGTGGTTGGTGGGCTCGTCGAGCACGATCAGGTCGTGGTCGCCGAGCAGCAGCTGGGCCAGCGAGCAGCGCCGCCGCTCGCCACCGGAGAGGCCGAGGACCGGGCGGTCCAGCGACACCCCGGCGAGCAGCACCTCGACGACCTCGCGCATCTTGAAGTCGGCGGCCCACTCGTGGTCGTCGCGCCCACCGAGGACGGCCTCGCGGACGCTGTGGGTGTCCACCAGCTCGTCGCCCTGGTGGAGGTAGCCGATGTGCAGGCCACGGATCTGCGAGACCCGGCCGGTGTCGGGCTCCTCGAGGCCGGTCATCACCTCGAGCAGCGTGGTCTTGCCGTCGCCGTTGCGGCCGACGATCCCGATCCGCTCCCCCGCGGCGATGCCGAGGGAGACGTCGGTGAGCAGCGGGCGCACGCCGTACGCCTTGGAGACGCGTTCGAGGTTGAGCAGGTTCGTCATTCGGGGTCCCCGGCGGAGCGCGAGCGAAGCGAGTGGTGTGTTGGCGTGATCATCTAGATGTACTCCACGACATGTGCGCCCGCGACGGGGCCGTTGGCGACGAGGACGGCGGGGTGTCCCTCGTCCTGGCGCGGCCGGTCCAGGGCCGCGGCGACCGCCCGCGCCTGGTCGGCGGAGGCGCAGAGGAAGACGCAGGTCGGGCCGGAGCCGGAGACGATCCCGCGCAGGGCGCCCTCGGCCTCGCCGAGCGCGATCACGGCCTCGAGGTCGGGGCGGAGGTCGAAGGCCGGCTCCTGCAGGTCGTTGTGCAGCTCGCGGGCGAGCCGGACCGGGTCCAGGGACTCGAGGGCCTCGAGCAGCCGCTCCGCCGGGGGCGGGGTGGCCGAGGCGTCCGGGAAGAGCAGGTCGAAGTGCCGGTAGACCTCGGGGGTCGACATCCCGACGGCGGACGGCGCGAGCACCCACCACCAGGTGCCGTGGTCGGCGAGCGTGGTGACCAGCTCGCCGCGGCCGGTGCCGAGGGCGGTGCCGCCCACCAGCGCGAACGGGACGTCGCTGCCGAGCTGGGCGGCCAGGCCGAGCAGGTCCTCGTCGGTGGTCTGCGCCCCCCACAGCCGGTCGAGGGCGACGAGCGCGGCGGCGGCGTCCGCCGAGCCACCCGCGAGGCCACCGGCCACCGGGATCGCCTTGGTGATCTGCACGTCGCCGAGCCGCGCCAGGCCGTGGTGAGCGGCGAGCAGGTCGGCCGCGCGGTCGACGATGTTGTCGCCGTCGAGGGGCACGTCGGCGGGGTCGATGTAGTCGGCGACCGTCAGACCGATCCGCCACGAGGCGGAGTCCGAGGCCGTGAGGTCGTCGTACAGCCCGATCGCCTGGTAGACGGTCGTGAGCGGGTGGAAGCCGTCGGCTCGCGGGGCGCCGACGCCGAGGTGCAGGTTGATCTTGGCGGGCGCGCGGACCGTGGTGAGCTCGGGGACCCGGCGCAGCGGAGCGGTCACCGGGCGGCCCCGGCCGCGAGGCCCTCGGCGATCCGGGCGAACTCGGTGACGTCGAGCGACTCGCCGCGCGCCATCGGGTCGACCCCGGCGTGCTCGAGCGCGGCGGTGGCCGCCTCCGACGAGCCGGCGAGCGTGCGCAGGGCGCCGCGCAGTGCCTTGCGGCGCTGGGCGAACGCGGCGTCGACCACGGTGAAGACCTCCCGGCGGGTCGCGGTCGTGACCGGCGGCTCGCGGCGGGTCCAGGCGACCAGCCCGGAGTCGACGTTGGGGGCCGGCCAGAAGACGCTGCGACCGACCGAGCCGGCCCGGCGCACGTCGGCGAACCAGGCGGCCTTCACCGACGGCACCCCGTAGACCTTCGAGCCGGGCGGGGCGGCGAGCCGGTCGGCGACCTCCGCCTGCACCATCACCAGGCCGCGCTCGAGGGAGGGCAGCAGGGTCAGCATGTGCAGCAGCACGGGCACCGAGACGTTGTAGGGGAGGTTGGCGACCAGCACGGTCGGGGCCGGGCCGGGCACGGCGTCGATGCGCATCGCGTCGCCGAGCACGACCTCGAAGCGGTCGGCCCGGTCGGGGGCGTACGACGCGATCGTGTCGGGCAGCAGCCCGGCGAGCTTCTCGTCGACCTCGACGGCCACGACCCGGCCGGCGACCTCGAGGAGCGCCAGCGTGAGCGACCCCAGACCGGGGCCGACCTCGACGACGACGTCGGCGCCGGTCACGCCCGCCTCGCGGACGATCCGGCGCACGGTGTTGGCGTCGATGACGAAGTTCTGGCCGCGCTGCTTGGTCGGCCGGAGGTCGAGGCCGGCCGCGAGCCGACGCACCTCCGCCGGCCCGAGAAGCCTCGGGCCGGCGGAGGAGTCAGACATACGCGCCAGCGTAGTGGCGTGCTGGATCAGGTCGGCAATCCGAGGGACGCCGCACAGCCGGGCCAGGCGCCGTAGCCGCCGGAGGCGTCGCGCACCTTGGTGGCGATGGCGATCTGGGTCTCGCGGCTGGCGTTGCTCGGCAGGCCGGAGCCGCCGTACGACTGCCAGGTGCCGAGGTTGAACTGGAGGCCGCCGTAGTAGCCGTTGCCGGTGTTGATGGCCCAGTTGCCGCCCGCCTCGCACTGCGCGAGCGAGTCCCACACGGTGCCGCCGCCGGTGAAGTTCGTCGTCGGTGCGGGCGCGGCCTGCGTGCCGACCTTGACGAGCTCGTCGACAGGGGCCCGCAGGACGTGCTGGTGCAGCACCTTGGTGACGGTGAGCCTGCCGTTGCGGAAGGTCAGCCGGTAGGTCACGTCGCGCAGGCCCTCGGTGCCGGAGCGCACGACGGTGGTCTCGCCCTCGACCATCGAGCTGTCGTCCTGCTCGACGCTGCCGAAGTCGACCGCCTCGCCCTTGACGTGCTTGGTGACCACGCGGATGTCGGTGAAGACGATCCGGTCGCCGTCGGTGAGCTGGTGCTCCCGGGCCGGCCTGGTCTGGTCGCGCTTGCCGACCTGCACGCCCATCTTGTCGAGGGCGTCCTCGACGGTCAGGGCGGTGACCTCACGGGTGACCGGCTTCTTGTCACCGATCTTCAGGGTCAGGGTCTTCGGGGTGACGACGGCGAGCTTGAGGCCCGCGCGGTCGATGGAGCCGCCGCGGCTGGTCGAGAGATCGGCCCCGGAGAAGCGCTGGCCGATCTCGCCCAGGGCACCGGCGACGTCGGTCGAGGTGACCCAGTAGGTCTGCGAGTCGCCGTCGACGCTGAGCTCGAGCGGGCGGCCGAACCGGACGGTGATCCGGCTGCCGTCGACGACCTTCTCGTCGAGGCCGGGCGCGACCACGTCGTGGGCGCCCACCTCGATGCCCTCGGAGTCGAGGACGTCACCGACGGTGCCACCCATGGCGGTCACCTGCTCGGACCGGCCGTCGAGCGAGAGGGTCACGGACTTGGTGAGGGCCGCGTAGCCGTAGGTGGTGCCGGCGATCGCCAGGAGCACGACGGTCGCCAGGGCGATCATCAGGG
>JAOPYB010000456.1 GCA_025964835.1 Nocardioides sp.
GGCCTCAGCGTGGACTGCGTCGACGGCGTGGACGCCATCGTCGCGGCGCCGTACCAGACCGCCACCCGCCTGAACGCCGACTGGATCGCCGTCGACTCCGGTGGTGCAGCGAAGATCCTCGTGGTGACCTCCAACGACGCCGGCCCCAGCCCGTGCCAGGAAGCCGCCTTCAAGGACGAGATCGCGAGCGCCTGCCCCGCCTGTGAGACGACGTTCGCCAACGTGCCGATCAGCAAGTGGACGACCTCGGTGCAGTCGACCGTGCAGTCCGAGCTGGTGCGCAACCCCGACACCAAGTACGTCGTGCCGCTCTACGACAACATGGCGAGCTACGCCGTCGCCGGTATCACGGCGGCGGGCAAGCAGGGACAGGTCCAGGTCGTCACCTTCAACGGCACCCCCGCCGTTCTCAAGATGATGCAGGAGGGCGACATCGTCACGATGGACGTCGGTGAGTCCCTCGAGGGCGCCGGGTTCGCGGCCATGGACAACGCATTCCGCCTGCTGGCCGGGATGGATCCCTCCCAGGTCATGGACATCGTGCCGGTCCGCATCTTCGACACCTCGAACGTCGACGAGGCGGGCACGCCGCCCGAGGTCAACAAGGGCTACCAGGACGACCTGGAGGACCAGTACCTCAAGCTCTGGGGCCTCGGATGACCGATCCGGTCCAGCCTGTCCTCCGGATGACCGGCGTCTCCAAGACGTTCGGACTCACCCGGGTGCTCAGGGACGTGGACCTCACCGTTCGCCGCGGTGAGGTCCACGGGCTACTCGGTCAGAACGGGTCGGGCAAGTCGACGCTGATCAAGATCCTCGCCGGGTTCCACACCCCCGACGAGGGGACGGTCGAGCTCGACGGGACGGCGGTCGAGCTGCCGCTCTCCGCCACCGACCGACGCGACCACCGGCTCCGGTTCGTCCACCAGGACCTCGCGCTGCTCCCGTCGTTGACGGTCCTCGAGAACCTGATGGCCGACGAAGTGGCCACGGGCTCCGGCATCCGGCCGCGGCGCAAGCGTGCCGAGCTGGCCCGCGCCACGGCGCTGTTCGACCGGTTCGGCATCTCGCTGCGACCGGACACGCTGGTGCGGGACATCTCGCGCCTGGAGCGGGCCAAGCTGGCCATCGCCCGCGCCGTGAGCCACCTCGACGCCGAGGACAGCGCTGTGCGGGGACTGCTGGTGCTCGACGAGCCGACCGCCTTCCTCCCGCAGGGTGAGGTCGCCGAGCTCATCTCGCTGATGCGCACGGTGGCCGCGCAGGGTGCGGGCGTGCTGTTCGTGTCTCACGACCTCGACGAGGTCCTGACGGTGACGGACCGGGTGAGCGTCCTGCGCGACGGCGCGCTGGTCGGCAGCGAGGACACTGCGTCGCTGGCTCGCGAGGACCTCGTGCGGATGATCGTGGGCCGGCCGGTCTCGACGCTGAACGCCGGCTCCGCGCCCGTCCCCGCCGAGGGCGAGCGACCGCGTCTCCAGGTGACCGCCCTGCGCGGCCGGGCGGTGGCGCACCTGGACCTGAGCGTTCAGCCGGGCGAGGTCGTCGGCCTCACCGGCGTGATCGGCTCCGGGTTCGACGAGGTGACCCAGCTGCTGTTCGGGGCGCTGCGAGCGACCAGCGGCTCAGTGGCCGTCGACGAGGTCGAGCTGGAGGCACGCCGGCTCTCGCCGTCGACGGCGATGAGGGCCGGCATCGCCTACCTCCCCAGCGACCGCGCGGTCGAGGGCAGTGCTCCGGCCCTGACCGTGGGTGAGAACGTCGCGCTGCTCTCGCTGCGCCAGGGTGGCGGGCCCTTCGCCCTGACCGGCAGGAAGCTCGAGCGGCACGCCGGCAAGCTGCTCCGCGACATCGACGTACGTCCTCCGCAGCCGGCGCTGGCCTATGCCTCCCTGAGCGGCGGGAACCAGCAGAAGGCGATGCTGGCCAAGTGGCTCGTGACCGGGCCGAAGGTGCTCCTGCTCAGCGAGCCCACCCAGGGCGTCGACGTCGGGGCCCGCGAGCAGATCTTCAACCTCGTCGCCGAAGCGGCACGGCAGGGCTGCGCGGTCGTGTGCTCGAGCTCCGACCTCGACCAGCTGGCCCAGCTCTGCAACCGCGTGCTGCTGATGCGGCGCGGGGTCGTCTCCGACGAGGTGCACGGCCAGGCCGTCACCAAGGCCGGGCTCACCGACATGCTGTTCGCCGACGCCGCGACCGGATCGCCCGACGTGGCGTCCGGCGCCTGATCAATCCGAATCCCAGCCCGTGAAGAGAGTCGACATGTCAGTGCGAACCACCACCGGAGAAGGCACGAGGGTCGCGCCGACCCCGCCTCGCGCCCGTCGCTGGACCTCGCGCATCGAGGCCGGGGCCCTGCCCGCTGCCTGGCTGGCCGTGTTCGTGGTGTTCACCGTGCTGCTGCCGGACACCTTCCTGAGCACCGCCAGCATCTCGAACATCCTGGGATCGCAGGCGGTCCCCCTCGTCCTCACGTTGAGCCTGGTGCTGCCGCTGGTGTGCGGTGACTACGACATGTCGGTCGCGTCGGTCGCCACGCTCTCGGCCATGGTCATCGGGATCCTGAACGTCAACCACGGCTGGTCAATCGGTGCCGCCATCGTCGCCGGCCTGGCGGTGGCCCTGCTGGCCGGGTTGGTCAACGGTGCCGTGATCGTGTTCTTCGGGGTCGACTCACTGATCGTCACGCTGGGCACGGGAACCGTGATCCAGGGCCTCGTCCTGTGGATCAGCAGCTCCACCACGATCAGCGGCATCTCGACCTCCCTGGTCGACCTCGTGATCGGCTACAAGCTGTTCAGCGTCCCGGCGGCCTTCTACTACGGGCTCGTGCTCTGCTTCGTGCTCTGGTACCTGCTCCAGCACACCGC
>JAOPYB010000460.1 GCA_025964835.1 Nocardioides sp.
CATGCCCACCATCGCGACGACCGACCGGGTCGACCGGTCCCAGCTGCTCGACTTCGCCCGCACCCGCCACCAGCTGACCCTCGTGACCACGCGTCGCGACGGCCGGCCCCAGCTCTCGCCGGTCACCGGCGGCGTGGACGCCAAGGGCCGGATCGTCATCTCGACGTACCCCGACCGCGCCAAGGCCGTGAACCTGCGCCGCAACCCGGCGGTCTCCGTCCTCGTGCACTCCGACGAGTGGAACGGCCCCTACGTCCAGGTCGACGGCACCGCGGAGGTCCTCGACATGCCCGCACAGGAGGCCGAGGACGGCCTGGTCGAGTACTTCCGCTGCATCAGCGGCGAGCACTCCGACTGGGAGGAGTACCGCGAGGCGATGCGCCGCCAGGGCAAGTCCCTGATCCGGATCACCGTCGACTCCTGGGGCCCGATCGCGACCGGGGGCTTCCCGCCCGACCGGGTGCCCGGCGCCTGACCCCTGCTCTGACCCGCCTGAACCCCAGCACCGGGCCTGGCCCCAACGAGCCATGTCGGTGTCCGCACGGGCCACATAGGCTCCGGTCGTGGGCTGCACGCCGCGCGCACGACGCGCGATTCGCGCCTGGACCGGACTGGTCGGCCTGGCGATGATCACGGCGGGGCTCGGGGCCGCCTCCTCGGCGACGGCAGACGCGGCCACGGCTGCCGCGTCCCGGGCTCCCGCGCACGCGCCCGCTCCCGCGCACGCGCACCGGCTGGTCGCCGCGCTGCGTCCGACCGCCATCGGCGTCGACCGGCACGGCACGTCGTACGTCGGCTTCGCCACCGGCGGCGCCCTCCTGCGGATGAGCGCCTCCGGCGAGCGGCGCAGGCCCGTGCCGCTCGACCAGGGCGGCGCGGTCCACGCGGTGTTCAGCACCTCCAACAGCAACCTCTGGGTCAACTACGGCAGCAGCGTCTCGCTGCTGAAGCCGGGCGGGCGCGTCCTCCAGCACTTCGGCGAGGACCTCGCGGACGCCTGCGCGGGTCTCGCGGTCGAGCCCGCGCGCTACGGTGGCATCACCGCGACCCGCACCACGGTCTACGTCGCGAGCGGCTGCGACGCGTCGGTCCACGTGTACACGCACGACGGCCGGCTCCGGGCGGTGCTGCGGCTGCCCGGCGGCGGGCTGCCGCGGGGGATCGCGTACGGCGCCGCGCAAGGCGGTCGGTCCGCGAGGCTGTACGTCGCCCAGCCGGACCTCGGGCGGGTCCTGACCTATGACACGGCAGGCCTGCGGGGCTCCTCGCGGCCGGTCCACAGGCTCGACGTCCGCAAGCCCGACCGTGGCTTCCGACCGGCGCCGGCGGGTGTCGTCGTCGACGGGGGCGGCCAGCTGGTCGTCTCGGACTCCGCGAACAACTCCCTCAACTTCTACGACACCAACCACGCCTACTCGCTCTACCGGACCCTGGGCCACGGCCCGCGGCGGGGCGGCTCCCCGGGTCGGCTCAACCACCCGGCCGGCATCGCCCAGCACGCGCAGGACGGGGGCTCGCTCTCGGGGAACCTCTTCATCGCCGACAGCGACAACCACCGGGTCCAGCGCTGGGACACCGGTGGCTACACGCACTGGTCCAAGCGGGTCCGCGCCCCCGGCGGGTCCGGTGGCGGTGGCGGTGCGGGCGGCGGCGGCGGCGGTGGCGGTGGCGGCGGCGGTGGCGGTGGCGGCACCGGCGCGACCCCGGTGAACACCGTGGCCCCCCAGATCACCGGCAGCGCCACCGTCGGGGAGCGGCTGGCCTGCAGCACCGGCAGCTGGACGCACTCGCCCACGTCGTACGCGCGTGCCTGGTTCCGCGACGGCACCGCGATCCCCGGCGCCGACCAGTCGGCGTACCTGGTCGCCCAGACCGACGTCGGGCACGAGATCTCCTGCCGGGTGCGCGCCACGAACGCCGCCGGGGCGAGCCCCTGGGCTCCGAGCGGCCCGGTCAACATCCCCGCGGGTGGAGGCGGAGGCGGGGGTGGCGGTGGCGGCTCGGGCTCGTCGAACAACCTCACCCCGCCGACGATCGTCGGCACCCCGGCCATCGGGCAGACGCTGACCTGCGACCCGGGGACCTGGGTCGGGTCACCGCTCTTCGCCTACTCGTGGCTGCGCGCGGGCGTGGGCGTGGGCGCCAACCAGACCTACCTGGTGCAGGCCGCCGACGTCGGGCAGCCGCTGGTCTGCGTGGTCGTCGCCAGCGCCGGCCCGGCGGGCTCGGGCCAGGCGTCCTCGGCGCCGGTCACGCCGACCGGTGCCGTGCCGGCGGGGGCCTGCGCCGGCCCGGTGGGTGTCTCGATCGACGACGGCGCCGCCACGGCGACCACCGTCGCCGTCACCCTGCGGATCCGCCCAACGGCGGGGGTGACGACCGTGACGATCGCGAACGACGGCGGCTTCGTGCCCGCCACCACGGTCCCGGTCACCGCCACCTGCGCCTACTCCTGGAGCCTGCAGGCCGCGGGGGTCGGCGTGCCGATCGCCCGCCGCGTCTACGTGCGGTTCGGCACCGACCCGGTGACCTACTCCGACGACATCGTGGTCGACCAGGCCCGGCCCCGGAACGCGGGAGTTTCATCGGCCGGCCGATGAAACTCCCGCTCGGACGACGAAGCTTCACCATCCCGCCGCCAGTTCTTTCGGCCGGCCGATGAAACTCACGCTCGGTCGGCTCCTGACCGATCGGTGCGGGCTGGCCCTTGCCCGGCGCCGCCGGGCGGGCTTGTCTGGAGGCATGACCTGCCAGTTCGTGCCGCCCTACCTGCTCCGGCAGATCGCCGCGTCCCGGACCGACGCCGCCGCCCGCTGCCACGAGACGCTCGCGATCGACGAGCGGCTGCGAGCCGGTCGGGAGCTGCGACCGCCGGGCGCCCGCGCGACGCTCGCCCCGACCGTGCCGACCGGCCCGCCCTGGACCGTGCGCACAGCCGCCAACGGCTCGACGCTGCCCGGCCGCGAGGTCCGGGCGGCGGGGGAGCCCGAGTCGGGGGACGCGGCGGTCGACGAGGCGGCGTACGGCATCACCGGCTCGCTCGCTCTCTTCGCGGAGGTCTACGGGCGCTCGTCGTACGACGGGAAGGGCGCGCCGGTCAGCCTCACCGTGCACTACCAGCGTGACTACGACAACGCGTTCTGGGACGGCACCCAGCTGGTGTTCGGCGACGGTGACGGCACCGTCTTCGGGCGGTTCACGAAGCCGGTCGACGTCCTGGGCCACGAGCTGACCCACGCGGTCACCGAGCACACGGCCGCGCTGGAGTACGCCGGCCAGTCCGGCGCGCTCAACGAGTCGGTCTCCGACGTCTTCGCGTCGTGCCTCAAGCAGCGGCTGCTCGGCCAGGACGCGGTCGAGGCCGACTGGCTGATCGGGGAGGGCATCTTCGTACCGGGGATCAAGGCGCGCGGGCTGCGCGACATGGCAGCGCCCGGCACGGCGTACGACGACCCGGCGCTGGGCAAGGACCCGCAGGCCGGCGACATGTCCGGCTACGTCGACACCACCGACGACAACGGGGGCGTGCACCTCAACTCCGGCATCCCCAACCGGGCGTTCCAGCTCGCCGCGACCGCGATCGGCGGCTCGTCGTGGGCGGGCGCGGGGACGGTCTGGTACGCCGCGCTGACCGGCGGCGGGGTCACGGCCCGGACCGACTTCGCGGGCTTCGCGGCCGCGACGGTGGCGGCCGCGGGTTCGCACGCCGACGCGGTCCGCGAGGCCTGGGTGACGGTCGGGGTCACTCCCTCAGCCGCGAACGGTGGCGGTGGCTGGGCGCCCGGCACCGCGGAGGGGAGCGGGCCCGCGCCCGCGCCCGGGCGGGTGGTGAGCGTGCGGCGTACCGGCGGCTTCGCCGGCCGCGCGGTGGACGGCGCCGTCGACCTCGACGCCGACGACGACCCGCGGACGCCCGAGGTCCGGTCGCTGCTGGACCGCATCGATCTGCGCGGGGTGGCCGGGGGCAACCCGCACCCGGACATGTACTCCTACGCCTTCGACCTCGGTGGCTCCCGGATCACGGTCCCCGAGCACCACCTCACCGACGACCTCCGCCGGCTCGCCCAGCTGGTGCTGGACGTCGACCGCTGACCTGCACCGTCGCCGAGTGGTCACGAACCGCAGCCGGGCGGGCTGTTTCGTTGCGGTTGGGGACCAAACCGCGAGGATCAGGCGAGCGCCCGGTCGAGGGCGGCCTCGACGTGCAGGGTCGTGCAGGGGAAGACCGGCAGGTCGACGTCGGCCTGCTTGATCAGCAGCTCGAGCTCGGTGCAGCCGAGCAGCACCCCGGCCGCGCCGGCGTCCCAGAGCTCGTCGACGAGCGAGACCACCTTGCGGCGGGTGCGGTCCAGCACGTGCCCGTGCACGAGCTCCTCGTAGATCGCCGTGTTGAGCCAGTCGTGGTGCTCCTCGGCCGGCACGATCGCGGTCACGCCGTGCCTGGCCAGCCGGTCGGTGAAGAAGCTGTCGGACATCGCGACCTTGGTGCCGATGAAGCCGACGGTCGTGACGCCCTGCTCCAGGCAGGCCGCGGCGACGACGTCGGCCAGGTGGATCAGCGGGATCTGGACGGCGGCCTGCACCTGGTCGGCGACCTTGTGGAACGTCGTCGTGCACATCAGCAGGAAATCGGCGCCGGCCCGCTCCACCCCGGTCGCCGCGTCGGCCAGGAGCTCGCCGATCTGCTGCCAGCGCTCCTCGTCCTCGAGGTCGGTCAGCTCGGCGAAGTCGACGGTGGTCAGCGCGATCCGGGGCGACGAGAGCCCACCCAGCCGTTGCTGCACGCCGAGGTTCAGGTCGCGGTAGTAGGCGGCGCTGCTCTCCCAGCTCATGCCGCCGATGAGTCCGATGGTCTGCATGGCGAGAGTCTGGCAGACGACGTGCTCGGACCCGACTGGGTCTCGACCCGCCCGTCGCGACCTCCTTCGTCGGTCGCGGGGCTCGCTCGACCTCCACCGCGTGAGACCTTCGCAGGCTCAGGTCTGGCGGTGGACCTTGTGCTGGGCCGCCTGGGCCCGGGGCCGGAGCACCAGCTCGTCGATGTTGACGTGGCTCGGCCGGGTGGCGATCCAGGCCACGGCGTCCGCGACGTCCTCGGCCACGAGCGGGTCGGGTACGCCGGCGTACACGGCCTCCGCCTTCTCGCGGTCGCCCTCGAACCTGACCAGCGCGAACTCGTCGGTGCGCACCATCCCCGGCGCGACCTCCGAGATCCGGATCGGCTCGCCGACCAGCTCGAGGCGCAGCGTCTCCGTGACGACCTGGGTGCCGTGCTTGGCCGCGGTGTAGCCGCCGCCGGTCTCGTAGGCGACCCGGCCCGCGGTCGAGCCCATGTTGACGATCAGCGCGTCGCCGCTCGCCCGCAGGGCGGGCAGCAGGGCCTGGGTGACCTGGAGGAGGCCGATCACGTTCACCTCGTACATCGCCCGCCAGTCGGCGGGGTCCGCCGTCTCGACCGGGTCCGACCCGAAGGCGCCACCGGCGTTGTTGACCAGCACGTGCAGCTCGCCCCCGACCGCCTCGGCGAGCTCGCGGACCGAGTCCGGCGAGGTGACGTCGCAGGCGACCGCGACGCCCCCGATCTCCGCGGCCAGCGCCTCGATCCGGTCCCGGCGACGGGCGGCGCAGATGACGTGGAAACCTTCCGCGGCGAGGGCGCGGGCGGTGGCCGCCCCGATCCCGCTGCTGGCTCCGGTGACGACTGCAGTGCGTGGGGTGCTCATGCCCCGATTCTGCCGGGCCGTGGTGGCCGGGGGGAGCCGGTGGCACACTGCTTGTCGTTCGGCCCCTGTGTTCGGGCTGGGGTCACCAACGTTGGAGCACCATGGATCTACACACCCTCGCGCGCGGTTCGGGCCTCGTGGGGGGCCTCTGCTGGGTCGCCCGGTACGTCCTCGACCGCAACGGGTCCGGGGCAGCCGGTGCCGTCGACGCCCTGCACTGGACCGGTCTGGTGCTGCTCGCCGTGGCGCTCGTCGCCGCCGGTGCGGGCCTGGTGAGCAGCAGCGCGACCTGGCTGCGCGCCATCGTGGGTGTCGCCCTGCCGCTGCTGGTGTGGTCGGTCCTCGAGGTCGTGCACCCCGCGGGCGACCCGGAGGCCATCGACGCCCTGTTCGGCCTGGTGATGGCGGTCGTCTCGGTGGCGGGCCTGCTGCGCGGCCGGTCCCGCAGCGAGCGCCGGAGCCGTTCCGCCGGCGCGCACGCGCGCTGATCCCACCCGCCGGTGAGCCCCGGGCGGGCCGCCGGGGAGCCGGCTGCGTGGATCGGCCGAGGAGTCGGCCAGAAACCGTCCGCCGAACCGGGAATCGTGGAGACTCTCGGAGGGTTCTTGTTGGTTGGAGCCGACGGAAGGGGCCACGTGGAGCGCATCAGGCGACTGGCGATGATCAGCCTGCACACCTCTCCGCTGGACCAGCCGGGGATCGGTGACGCGGGGGGCATGAACGTCTACGTCATCGAGCTGTCCCGCCGCCTCGCCCAGCGCGGCATCGAGGTCGACATCTTCACCCGCGCCACCAGCTCCTCCCAGCCGCCCGTCGTCGAGGCGTGCGACGGCGTGCTCGTGCGCCACATCCACGCCGGCCCGTTCGAGGGCCTCACCAAGGGCGAGCTGCCCGGCCAGCTGTGCGTCTTCGCCCGCGAGGTGCTGCGGGCCGAGGTGCTCCAGCCGGTCGGGCACTACGACGCTGTGCACTCCCACTACTGGCTCTCCGGCCAGGTCGGGGCCCTGGCCCGC
>JAOPYB010000471.1 GCA_025964835.1 Nocardioides sp.
GGCCTCACGAACCGCCAGATCGGCGAGCAGATGTTCCTGGCCGAGAAGACCATCAAGAACTACGTGTCCAGCATCCTCGCCAAGCTGGGCCTCGAGCGCCGCACCCAGGCGGCCGTGCTGGCCTCCAGGCTCCTGGGGCCCTCCGACTCGCACCGCTGAGGCTCACCTCAGGCGAGGGGGACCCGCCACACGAACGAGGTGCCGCGGGGGTCGAGCCCGGTCAGCTCCAGCGACCCGCCCATCGCGGTGGCTCTCCGGCGGGCGTTGCGCAGACCGCTCTCGACCCGGTCCTGGAAGAGCCCGATGCCGTCGTCGGTGACGGTGAGCCGGAGCTCGGACTTCCCGACGTGCACCTCGATCGCGGCATGCTCGGCCTGCGCGTGGCGGGCGAGGTTGGACAGGGCCTCGCGCAGCACCGGGAGCAGCTGCTCGCGCGCCGCGTCGGGCACCGCCGTGTCGACGGGACCGCTCGTGCGCACGGTCGGGGAGTAGTGCAGGACGGGGACGTACTCGCGGGCCAGCGCCCGGACCTCGGCGCGCAGCGAGCCGGCCCGCGGACGCTGCAGCTCGAAGATCGTGCCCCGGATGTCGCGGATCGTCAGGTCGAGGTCGCTGACCGCCCGGTCGAGACGCTCGGCCACCTCGGGGTCGGTGGCCAGCATCGCGACGCCCTGGAGCTGCAGCCCGGTCGCGAAGAGCCGTTGGATGACGACGTCGTGGAGGTCCCGCGCGATCCGCTCGCGGTCGGAGATGACCGCGAGCTCCTCGCGGTCGGCGACCGCCTGGGCGCGGTCCAGGGCCAGCGCGGCCTGGTCGGCGAACGAGGCCAGCAGCTCCCGCTCCTCGATGTCCTGGGGTGCCTGCCCGCTCTCGAAGAGCGCGACCAGCGCGGCCCGTTCGGCCAGGTGGGCGCGCAGCGGGATCACCAGGGCCGTCATCGACCCCGCGGCCAGCTCCACCGCGTTCAGGCCCTGGGTCGTGCGGGACGGCTCCGCGATCGCGTCGATGGCGGCCGTCACCCGCTCGAGGTCGTCGGCGTCGGCGGTCACGGTGCGCGCCGTGTCGTAGCGGTAGCTGAGCACGGCCGTGGCCCGGGCGCCCGAGACCGAGCGGGCCGCCTGGGTGATCTGACGCAGGGCGCCACCCAGGTCGACGGGCGGCTGCAGGGCGTCGGCCAACGCGGCCGAAGCCTCGAGCCACTGGCGCCGCCGCTCGCTCAGCCCGTAGGCCCGGGCGTTCTCGATGACGAACCCGGCCGCGCTCGCCAGGGCCTCGACCAGCAGCTCGTCCTGCTCGGTGAAGGTGGCCCCGTCGGCCTTCTCGGTGAGGTAGAGGTTGCCGAACACCGTGCCGCGGATGCGGACCGGGACGCCGAGGACCGTGGTCATCGGCGGGTGGTGGGGCGGGAAGCCCGACGACTGCGCGTGGTCCTTGAGGACCGGCATCCTGATCGCCTGTGGCCGGTCGATGAGGAGGCCGAGGATGCCGCGCCCGCGCGGCAGGTCGCCGATGAGCGCCCGCTCGTGCTCGGTGAGGCCGGTGGTGACGAACTCGACGAGGTCCCCGTCGTTGCCGATCACCCCGAGGGCGGCGTACCGCGCCCCGGTGAGCTGGGCCGCGGACTCGACGATCCGGGTCAGCACGCTGCGCAGGTCGAGGTCGGACGAGATCGCCAGGACCGCGTCGAGCAGCGCCTGGGCGGTGCCCTGCAGCTCGGGGCGCGGGTCGGAGGTCACCCGCTCAGTGTGTCTCAACCGCCGTCATCGCGGGCGGCGCAGCTGGCGCGGGATGCCGGCGTTGACCGCCTCGGCCGCCGCGAGCCGCACCTTGACGTCGACGAGCACGCAGTCCGTCGCGGTCACGACCACGGGGTTCAGGTCCAGCTCCGCCACCTGCGGCACGTCGGCCGCGAGCGCGCCGAGGTCGACGACGAGCTGCTCGAGGGCCTCGACGTCGACCCGGGCGCTGCCGCGGAACCCGTCGAGGAGCGGCCAGCAGCGCAGCGACCGGAGGGCGCGGGCCGCGTCGCCGCGGGTCAGGGGCGGCACGAGGAACACGCGGTCCGCGAGGAGGTCGACGGTGACCCCGCCGGCGGCGACCATCACCAGCGGGCCGAAGCCCGGGTCGCGGACGACGCCGAGCGCGAGCTCGACGCCCCGGACCACGGGCTGCACGAGGACGGGCACGTCCCCGCGGCCGAGCTCCGCGGCGAAGGCGCGGACGGTGGTGAGGACCTCGGCTGTCGAGCCCAGGCCCACGCGCACCAGCCCCCGGTCGGTCTTGTGCACGATGTCGGGGTCCGCGACCTTCAGCGCGACCGGGAACCCCAGTCGCTCGGCCACCACGGCGGCTGCTGCGGCATCCGGGCCGACGACGCCCACGGGGGACAGGGAGTAGGGCTCGAGCAGCTCGACCGCATCGGCGGCGGCGAGCCACCCGTCGCCGCTCTCCTCGGTCAGGAGTCGCGCGGCCACCGCGCGGGCAGCGCCGGCCCGGTCCTCGTCGGCGTCCTGCGGCGTCTCGTGCGGGATGCGCAACCACGCGGCGTACCGGGTCACCCGGCCGAGGGCGGGGATGGCGGTGCTCACCGAGCGGTAGCGGGTGATCCCGGGGATCTCCGCGGGCGTCGGGTCGAGTCCGCCCATCGGCACCAGGACCAGGGGCTTGCCGGGGTGCTCCGCCCGGCACCGGGCTAGGGCGGCGACCATGGGCGCGGAGTCGTTGACGCTGGTGCCCACGAGCACGACGACCACGGCGTCGATCTCGTCGGAGCCGAGTAGGGCGGCGGTGACCGTGGCGACGTCCTCGGGTGCCGCGCCGGCGCCGACGTCGACGGGGTTGCTGGTGCCGGTCGTGCCGAGGACGTGGCGGCCCAGGACCTCGCGCACCGCCGCCGTGAGCTCTGGCACGACCAGGCCGCACTGGTCGGCCTCGTCGGCGGCAAGCACGCCGAGGCCGCCCGCATTGCTGAGGACCGCGACCCGGGGCCCCGCGGGGAGGGGCTGCCCGGCCAGGAGCAGGGCGGTCTCGGCCAGCTCCTCGGCGCTGCGGCAGCCGATCACGCCGGCCTGCGCGAACAGGGCGTCCACGCCGACTCCCGACGCGGCGGCGGCCGCCGTGTGCGAGGCACCGGCGCGGCGGCCACCGGCGGAGCGGCCGCCCACGACGGCCAGGAGCGGCTTGTGCTCGGCGAAGCGTCGGGCCACCCGGGCGAACTTCGAGGCGTTGCCGAAGGACTCGAGGTAGAGGGCCGCGGCGGTGACCCGGGGGTCCTCGAACCAGGCGGCCAGCAGGTCATTGCCCGAGACGTCCGCCTTGTTGCCCAGGGAGACGAACGACGCGACGCCGAGCCCGAGGTCCCGGGCGATGTCGATGAGCGCGATGCCGACGCCGCCCGACTGGGAGGCGATGGCGAGGCCACCGGCCGGGGGCACGGCGTGGCTGAACGTGGCGTTGAGGCGGATGGTGGGGTCGTTGCTCATCACACCGAGGCAGTTGGGTCCGACCAGGCGCACGCTGTGCTCGCGGGCCAGGTCGAGCATCGCGCGCTGGAGCTCGGCGCCCTCGGCCCCCAGCTCCTCGAAGCCGGACGAGATGACGACGGCGGCCCCGACGCCCGCCGCCACGGCGTCCCGCAGGGCGTCGATGGCCCGCGGCGCGGGGACGGCGAGGATCGCCAGGTCGACCGGCTCAGGGAGGTCGACGAACCGGGCCGCCGAGGGCACTCCGGCGAGCGCCCCCGCGAGCACTGTGCCGGCCGGGTGGACGACGTGCAGCGAGCCGGTGTACCCGCCGGCCCGGATCGAGGCGAGGACCGCGGCGCCGATCCCGCTGCCGTCCCGCCGTACGCCGGTCACCGCGACGCTGCGCGGGTAGAGCAGCGGGGCGAGCGAGCGTGCCTCGGCACGGCTCTCGCGGCCGTCGGCGGCCTCGACCGCCCGCGCCGAGGCCCCGGTGCCCAGCTCGAGACGCACGCTGCCGAGCTCGGCGACCTGTCGGGTGACCTCGAAGCCCGCGTCCAGGAAGACGCGCAGCATCGGGTGGTTGTCGATGAGGACCTCGGCGACGAAGCGGCGCACGCCACGGTCCCTGCAGGCGGCGGCGAGGTGCTCGAGCAGGAGCCCGCCCATCCCGTGCCCGTGCATCTCCTCGGCGACCAGGAAGGCGACCTCGGCGACGTCGGGCGACTCCTGCTCGGCGGTGCCGAGGGCCACGATCCGGCCCCGCACGGTGACGACGAGGGCGGTCACGCCCGGGGCGGCGGCCTCGTCGAAGAGATGCTCGACGTAGTCGTGGCCCGCCTTGCGGCCGGTCGCGAAGAAGCGCAGCCGCAGGCTCGCGAGGGACGCGCCCTCGTGCAGGTCGTCCAGCCCGGCCCGGTCGCCGGGCAGGACGGGTCGGACGACGGCGACGGTGCCGTCGGCGAGCAGCACGTCCGCGTCGAGCGGGTCGGCGAACCTCACGGCACCCGCCGGACGGGCAGCGCCCGAAGCAGGTCGCCGTGTGCGCCGAGGCGTCGGCCGCTGAGCTCCTCCCAGCGCAGGCGAAGGTGCATCTCCCGGGCTCCGGTGACCCACGGGTGCGGCTGCCAGACCGCGCGGATGTGGTCGAGCTGCTCGGCGTCGGTGACGAACTCGCCGCGGCCGCGCGCCACGACGCTCCAGCCGCTGTGGTACTCGTGGTCGAACTGGTCGACCTCGAAGGCCAGCGTCGTGTCCCGCCCGTAGGTGCCCAGCAGGCTGTACGGCGAGGTCCGCACGATGATCGCGTCGTCGACGATCGAGTAGTTGACCGGGATGATGTGCGGCCCGGTGGGGGTGGAGACGGCGATGCGTCCCACGACCCCCGACCTGATCAGGGACTCGCACTCCGTCCGGTCGAGCTCGAGTGAGTCGTGCACGGGGCACCTCCGTCGTCTTGGTTGTCCCTCGATCCTCCGCCCCGGAGCGGTTCCGGATCAGGGCCGTTGGTCCCGGGACCGGGGTCCGTCTGTCGCTACCGGGCTGGGGTGGCGGGGCAGAGGCTGGAGGCATGGACAAGACAGTGATTCCCTCGGGCAGCGTCGTCGTGGGCGTGGACGGCTCGTCCGCGGCGGCCCGCGCTCTCGACTGGGCGATCGACCAGGCCGTGCTCGAGCACCGGCCCCTGACCCTCGCGCACGGCGTGGGTCCCGGGCAGTCGGCGTGGGTGAACCAGGCCGGGTTCGACCACCAGGTCCTGCTGGACGCGCTGCGCGACGACGCGGCGGCGATCCTGGCGGATGCCCGGCAGCACGTGACCGAGCGGGCGCCGGGGCTCGAGGTGCACCAGGTGCTCCGGCTCGCCGACCCGCGCGAGACCCTGCTCGAGCTGTCCCGGAACGCCGCCCTGCTGGTGCTGGGCTCGCGCGGCCGGGGGCCCGTGAGGGGCCTGCTGCTCGGCTCGGTCAGCGTCGCGGTGTCCCGGCACGCGGCCTGCCCGGTCGTCGTGCTGCGTCCGCAGAACCGGGGAACCGTGCGCGACGGGGTCCTGGTCGGCGCCGACGGCACCGAGCGGTCGCTGCCGACCCTCGAGTTCGCCTACCGGATGGCCTCGCTGCACCAGCTGCCGCTCACCGTGATGCACTGCATCTGGGACGCCCGCAGCCTGAGCGCGGGACCCGCCATGGTGCTGGCCGGGAACCCGGACCTCGACGGTGAGTGGCTCCTGGTGGCCGAGTCCGTGAGCGGCCTGGGCGAGAAGTTCCCCGACGTCCGCGTCACCCGGGAGATCGCCCGCGGGATAGCGGACGACTGCCTGGTCCGCGCCGCGAAGCGGATGGACCTGGTCGTCGTGGGCATGCACCAGGGCCGGCCGGGCTCCGCCCTGCTCGGCTCGGTCGCCGCGTCCGTCCTCGAGCACGCGTCGGGCGTCGTCGCGGTCGTGCCCGACGCCACGCGGTGACGGCGGCGCCCGGGTGTACAACCGGGTCATGACCGAGCCGCAGCAACCGCCCACGCCCGCCCACCACCCGGCCGTCGCCCACGAGCTGGAACGGGCCCAGGACGTCCAGCTCCGGGTCGCCGACCTGATCACCCGCTTCGCGGGCTCGATGCCGTTCGTCTACGTGCACATCGTGCTGTTCGCGGTCTGGATGC
>JAOPYB010000472.1 GCA_025964835.1 Nocardioides sp.
ATGACCGCTACCGCCGAGATGAGGGCTGCTGTGAAGCCCCCAGCGACGAGTCTTCTCACACGACACTCCTAGTTCAGGGCTCGGGGGAGCCCGGATCGAGATGACAGGAATGGTTCCGCCCGAAGCAGGTCGTCTGCGAGAACATGAACCGCGCGAAGCGTGTCTTTCCGGACAAGTTCCGGTCAATGGCCTCGACTTGCAGGTTGCTGCATTGCGAAGACTCGCAACTCTGGGCGGGAACCCGATCGAGTCCCCGGCGCGCCGTCCGGGCCCTCAGAGCCGTTCGATGATCGTGACGTTGGCCTGGCCGCCGCCCTCGCACATGGTCTGCAGGCCGTAGCGGCCCCCGGTGCGCTCGAGCTCGTTCAGCAGCGTCGTCATCAGGCGGGTGCCGGTGGCGCCGATCGGGTGGCCCAGGGCGATGCCGCCGCCGTTGACGTTGACCCTGGCGTGCGGCGCACCGGTCTCCTTCATCCAGGCGAGTACGACGGACGCGAACGCCTCGTTGCACTCGAAGAGGTCGATGTCGTCGACGGTGAGCCCGGACTTCGCGAGGGCGTGCCGGGTGGCCTCGATCGGCCCGGTCAGCATCCAGACCGGGTCGTCGCCGCGGACGCTGAGGTGGTGGATGCGGGCCCGCGGGGTCAGCCCGTGCGCGGCGACCGCCGCCTCGGACGCGATCAGCATCGCCGTGGCGGCGTCACAGATCTGGGACGCCACGGCGGCGGTGATCCGGCCGCCCTCCGCGAGCGGCTGGAGGCCGGCCATCTTCTCCAGCGAGGTCTCGCGGGGGCACTGGTCGGTGTCGAAGCGCGTGCCGTCGGGCAGGGACACCGGCTCGATCTCCCCCGCGAACCGGCCCTCGGCGATGGCCGTGCGCGCGCGGTCGTGGGACGCGAGCGCGAACGCCTCCATGTCGGCGCGGCTGATGTCCCACCTCTCGGCGATCATCTCGGCCGAGGCGAACTGCGAGACCTCGACGTCGCCGTACCGCTGCTGCCAGCCGGGCGACTCCGCGAACGGCGTGGTGAAGCCGTACTCCCGGCCGACCAGCATCGCCGCCGAGATGGGGATCGCACTCATGTTCTGCACGCCGCCGGCCACGACGAGGTCCTGGGTGCCGGACATGACGCCCTGGGCCGCGAAGTGCACCGCCTGCTGGGACGAGCCGCACTGGCGGTCGATCGTCACCCCGGGCACGTGGTCGGGCAGCCCGGCCACCAGCCAGGCCGTGCGGGCGATGTCGCCGGCCTGCGACCCGATCGTGTCGCAGCACCCCAGGATCACGTCGTCCACGGCACCTGGGTCGACTCCGCTGCGCCGCATCAGGGCCGAGAGGCTGTGCGCGGCCAGGTCGGCCGAGTGCATCGCGGCGAGCGCTCCCCCGCGCTTGCCGACGGGCGTCCGCACGGCGTCGATGATGTAGGCCTCAGCCACTGGAGCTCCCGGTGATCGAGCCTGTCGAGATTCCATCGAGCAGGATGGACAGGTACTGCTTGGCGATCTCGGTGTGGGTGCGTCGGCCGCCCGGGCGGTACCAGGACACGGCCACCCACACGGTGTCGCGGATGAAGCGGTAGGTGAGCTCCAGGTCGAGGTCGTCGCGCAGCGCGCCGGCGTCGACGCCGTCCTGGAGCAGGGTCAACCAGACCTGGCGGGACTGCCGGTTGCGCTCGCCGAGGTAGGCGAACCGGTCGAACGTCAGCAGGTAGGCCGCCTCGTTCTGGAAGATCGCGACCTCGTCGCGGTGCTTGTCGATCGCGTCGAAGGACACGACCACGGCCCGCTCGAGCTTCGCCAGCGGGTCGAGCTCGCTGGCCAGGATCTCGTCGTACTGGCCGAACAGCTCCTCCTGGAACGACGACAGGATCTCGTCGACCATCGACTCCTTGGAGTCGAAGTGGTGATAGAGGCTGCCCGAGAGGATCCCGGAGGCGTCCGCGATGTCGCGGACGGTGGTGTTCTTGAAGCCCTTCTCGGCGAACAGCCCGGCCGCGATGGCGAGCAGCTCGTCCCGCCGGGTGTTGACCTGGTCCGACTGGCCGCCCGGTTGGGCACTCATGACTGCTGGCTGCTCACGGCGACGACCTCGCCGGTCATGTACGACGCGTAGTCGCTGGCCAGGAACACCATCACGTTGGCGACCTCCCACGGCTCGGCGGCCCGGCCGAACGCCTCACGCTGCTTGAGCTCGTGCAGCAGCCCGTCGGAGGTGACCTTGGCGAGGAACGGGTGCATCGCCAGGCTCGGCGAGACGGCGTTGACCCGGATGCCGTGCGGGGCCAGGTCGAGGGCGGCGCAGCGGGTGAGCGCCATGACGCCGGCCTTGGCGGCGGCGTAGTGCGCCTGGCCCTCCTGGGCCCGCCAGCCGACCACCGAGGCGTTGTTGACGATCACGCCACGCCTGCCCCCGGCGACCATCCGGTTCCCAGCGGCGCGGACGCACCGGAAGGTGCCGGTCAGCGTGATGTCGAGGACGCGCAGCCACTGCTCGTCGGTCATCTCGAGCACGTTGGCCGTGCCGCCGAGACCGGCGTTGTTGATCATGATGTCCACGCCGCCGAAGTCCTCGGCGGCGTCGAGCAGCGCCGCGACCTGGCTCTCGTCGGTGACGTCGCAGACCAGCTGCCGCACCCGGTCGGCGCCGAACTCCCCCGCCAGCGCCTCCTCGGCCTCGGCGAGCCGGCGGGCGTGGGTGTCACTGAAGACCACGGCCCGGGCGCCCTCCTCGAGCGCGCGTCGTACGACGGACGCGCCGATGCCGGCGCCCGCGGCGGCCGTCACCGCGACCACCTTGTCCCTCAGCAGGTCGTGGCCGGGCACGTAGTCGGGGACGGGCTGCTCGGGTCTCGTGGTCGTCATCCGCGCGCCTCTCGGGGTAGTCCGAGCACGCGCTCGGCCAGGATGTTGCGTTGGACCTCGTCGCTGCCGCCGTAGATCGAGTCGGCGCGGGAGAAGAGGTAGAGCTTCTGCCACCGGTCCAG
>JAOPYB010000508.1 GCA_025964835.1 Nocardioides sp.
GGGTCGTCGCCGTCTCCGGGACCAGGGACAACACGGCGGACGCCGGCTCCTGCCCGGCGTCGTACGACGGGGTGCCGGCCAGCCGGGCCGGAGGCCCGGTCCGCTCGACGTCGGGCGGCGGCACGTCGCCGCAGCCCGCCGTCACGGCGAACGCAAGCACGAACGCTGCCGTGACCCGGAGTGGGTTGCGCATGCCCAGGGAGCCTAAGGCGTGTCTCGCGCCCGATGACAGCTGGTCGCGGGAAGCCCGCCTGAGGTTCAGCCTTCCCGGGCGGGAGGCAGCGTCGTGCACACGCACGCCTCGTTGCCGTCCTGGTCGGCGATCACGGTGTACGACGGCGCCCTGCTGTCATCGGACCACGATCCCGCCCGCGGCGACGGCCGACCTGAAGGAGCGCGGACTGCGCCCCACCAGGGTGCTCACCTGCCGACGGCTCGTCGATCTCCACTGCTCTCCTGCACGCGGGTGACTCTGACCTTAGTGACGATCTCCGACAGTGGTCAGGTCGGCCGGTACGCCGCTGCCGGCACGGCGAGTGCCCTCCAGCTGGACCGAGTCTGGCGAAGGGTGCGCGTCTGGATGGCGGGCCACTCGCGAGGTCACCAAACCTTCGCACCCTCCTTCACCTCGCCGATAGGGTCTTCCCATGGTGACGAACGACGGGTTTCGAGGCAGCGATGCAGTCGCTTCTCTGCTGCGCGGGCTCGACGTCATTCTCATCCTGAGTGGATCGCCTCGGCCGCTGTCTCTGGCTGAGGTCGCCCGACTCGCGGATACGACCCGTGCGACCGCGCGCCGCTTGCTGCTCACTTTGGAAAAGCTCGGCTATGTCTCCTCCGACGGCCCCATGTTCTGGTTGCGGCCCAAGGTGATGGAGTTTGGGGACACGTACCTCGACGTACTCGGGCTGCCGCGCGTCGCCCACCCCCACCTGGCCTTGCTCGCCGAGCGGGTGCGTGACACCTGCTCGCTGACGGTGCTCGACGGTGACACGGTCGTGTACGTCGACCGAGTAAAAGGATCGCGGATGATGACAGTCAACATCGCGGTCGGTACCCGGCTTCCGGCGTTCGCAATGTCCAGCGGCCGGGTGCTGCTCGCTGGCCTCTCGACCGAGGAGCTCCGGATGTTTCTCGGCGAGCTCCAGGCGGAGCCGCTGACCGGGCACACGCTGACCGCGCGTGGCGAAATCGAAGCCATGATCGCGCGGGCACGCAAGGACGGCTACGCAATCACCGACCAGGAACTCGATCCGGCGCTGCGGTCGATTGCCGCCCCCGTGCACGGTCCGGACGGCCGCACCGTCGCGGCGGTCAATGTCGCTACCCACGTCACGCGGACCTCGGTGCACGAGCTACGCCAGGAGATCCTGCCGGAGCTGCTCGCGACGGCCCGCGCGATCGAGGCAGACCTAGCTGCGCCCCGAACTCGACACGATCCGGACCTAGCGCGGGTCAGAGATCCAGGAGCAGCCGCGGGCTCTTCGAGCGGCCGACGCAGACCATCATCGTCTTCCCCGCTTCGCGCTCCTTCGCATTGAGGATCGTGTCGTGGTGCTCTGGGATGCCCTCGAGCACCCGGGTCTCGCAAGTGCCGCAAAAGCCGTCCTCGCACGAGGTCGGCAGGTCGCAGAGTCCCTGAATGGCCTCGAGGAGACTCTGGTCTGAACCGACCGTCACCACCGTGCCGGACTTCGCCAGCTCCACCACGAATGAATGCCCAGTCGCCGCCTCCGCGGCGGCCTCGCCGTCGGAGGCGAACTTCTCCAATCGCAGCTGTCCGGCCCTGCCTGCCTTCGCGCAGACTTCGTCCAGGTCTTTGAGCATCCCGGACGGGCCGCACGCATAGATGAGGGTGTCGTCAGTCGCGCCGGCGACCAGCTCGGCCAGATCCGGGCGGCCGGTCTCGGTGCTGACGACAACCTTGACGTGCGGGCCGTTGGCCAGCTTCTCGCGGAACGCCATCGTCTCGAGGTGGCGGCCGGCATACACCAGTTCATAGGGCGACTTCTCACGCTCCGCCCGGATCACCATCGCCAGCATGGGCGTGATGCCGATGCCACCGGCGATGAACAGGTAACGCGGCGATGGCTCCAGTCGGAAATGGTTGCGCGGGCCGCGAATCCGCACCCGCTTTCCAACGAGCGCCGTGTCGTGGATCTCGTCTGAGCCACCGCGCCCGTAGGTCTCTCGCAGGACCGCGATCCGGTAGAAGCTCAGATCGGCCGGGGGGCTACAGAGGCTGTACTGCCGAATGAGCCCGGAGGGGAGCTCGATGTCCAGGTGGGAGCCCGGCTCGTACGGCGGCAGCAGACCGCTGTCGGGAACCATCTCGAGCGAGACGACCCCCTCCGCCTCAAGCTTTGCCTGCCTGACGGTGACTTCGAAGAACTCCTGTTCCTCGCCGGTCATGCCGGGACCTGTGGCTCGTGGGCCAGGGCGAGCTCGGGGTAGTCCTCTGCCCGAGCGCCCCCTCGCAGCACGTCGAGCAGTGCAGCGAGCAGTTTGGGCCCGCGCACCGACACAAGCATGTCGACCTCTTGGCGCAAGGTCGCCATGGCGGACGCGCCGACCGGGTCGTCCCAGTTTTCCGGGTCGACCAACACCGCGGCGATCAGGCCACCGCCTCGCCGGGCCGCCTCGCACACCTCGCGCACGGTCGGCGCGGCGACGTCGACGAGGTCGGTGCCGACCAGGACCACCATGTCCGCGGACTCGGCCACCTCAGCGGTGCCCGCCGGCGACGGCGGCTCCCAAGCGAACTCGCCGATGGGCGTGGTCATCGCGACCGCCGGGTCCGACTTGGACAGCACGCGCACACCGGCGACGCCGAGCCCGGTCAAAGAAGCAGCGACCTGAGCGCTGCCGGCACCGAGAGGGACGACGAGGACCCGCGCCTCGTAGGAGCGTCGCAGGGGGTTCATCGGGTTGCCTCCAATGGCTGGGAAGGGCTGGTGTCTGGCTCGGCGGGCAGCCACGGATCGACGACGATGTGCGGGGTGACCGGGCCGGTGCCGGCACGCATGGCTCGCAAGGTCTCGCCGACCTGCTCGAGCGACAAGAAGTGGGTGGGCACGGACTCGAGTCCGGTGCTGCCGGCGGCGAGCAGCTCGATAGCCCGTCGTACCGCGTGCGGCGACCGCCCCCGTACGCCGCGCACGGTCAGCATGTTGCGCACGATGGCGGTCGGGCCGATTGCCGTGTCCACCCCGGCCAGGCCGGCCATCACGAGGATCCCGAAGCGGCCGAGCATCGCGAGCGCGGTGGCCACGGTCTGGGGAGAGCCGATGGTATCGACGACGACGTCGACCGGCCCGACCCGGTCGAGCACGCGCCGGACATCGCCGTCGTCGCTCAACTCCGGTACGGCGCCAAGGGCGCGAGCCATCTCGAGACGCTTCGCGCTGCTCTTCCTACCCAGCACGGTGATGGATGCCGCGCCGGACGCCACGGCGGCCGCCACGCAGGCAACGCCGTGGTATCCCGGACCGATCACGACAACGTGCTTGCCGGGGCCGGAGCCACCGGTGTCGATCGTCCAGTCGACGGCATTGGCCAGCGGCAGCGTCCATGCCGCCAGCTCGATGCTGAGGTGGTCGGGGAGCGGATGAACCCGGTGGTGGGCCCCGAGCTCCAGGTAACCGGCGTTTCCGCCGTGGAGCCCGGAGCCGCGGCCGACCGGGATCATCCCGACCCGCTCGCCACCGGTCCACAGGTCCACCGAGGGGCACAGCCGGTAACGGTCGGCGCGGCACTCGGCGCATTCGCCGCAGCCGACGTACTCCTCGACGGCGACGCGGGACCCTACCGCGACCCCGAGGGCGGCGGCGTCGGCGTCGGTCAGCTGATCGACGCGGCCGATGACGTGGTGCCCGAGGATGGCGGGTTGCTTCAGCCCTCCCCCGTGCAGCGTCACGTCGGTGCCGCACACGGCAGACGACTCGACGCGCAGTCGGCTGACGTTCTGCGGGAGCGCGAGCTCCTGCACGACCGTGCGGCCTTGCCCATCGCTGACCGCCGCCTGAACCAGGATGTCTCTCATCGGCGAAACAGCCCACGCTTCGATGAGATCACACGCTCGTCCGCCTGCTGTTTCGCCTTCTCGACCTCTTCCTTCAGCTGGCTCCAGATGTCGTAGACGATCTCGCCGTACTCCGGTTGGTGTCGCAGTTGCAGCACGTCGCGCGGCCGGTCGAACGGTACGTCGATGAATGCCTTGGCGCGGCCAGGCTGAGCACTCATCACCATGATGCGATCGCTCAGCGTGACCGCCTCGTCAACCGAGTGGGTGATGAAGACGACTGTCTTGCGAGTCTCGTCCCAGATCCGCAGCAGTTCGGCCTGGAGCAGGGTCTTGTTCTGCTCGTCGAGGGCCGAGAACGGCTCGTCCATCAGCAGGATCTCGGGATCATTGGCGAACGCACGGGCGATCGAAACCCGCTGCCGCATACCTCCCGACAGCTGGTGCGGGAAGGTATCGGCGAACTTGGTCAGGCCGGTCGCGTCCAGGTAGTGGCCTACCGTCTCCTTGATCTCGGCCTTCGCGACGCCGCGGACGCTCAGTCCGTAGGCCGCGTTCTGCCACACGCTCATCCAGGGGAAAATCGAGTCACCCTGGAAGACCATGGAGTTCTCGGGTCGCCCCGCGGTTCCGCGATTCACCTCAATCGTCCCGGCGCTCGGGGTCTCCAGGCCGGCAAGCATCCGTAGGAAGGTGGTCTTGCCGCAGCCCGAGGGACCGACGAGGGTGAGGAACTGACCTTGTGGGACATCGAGGTCAAAGTCCTCAAGTGCGGTCACAACGTGGCCGCCAGGCACGGTGAACGTCTTGCTGAGGCCGCGGATCCTGATCTTGGTGTCGACGGCTGTTGCAGTGGGGATAGACATCTTTTGCTCCGTTTCTGTCTGGCTCAGTGCCGCGCAATCCATGGTGTGACCCGGCGGCCGACCAACCCGACGATGAGGGCGAGCAGCATCCCGACGAGGGCGAAGACGAGCAAGTACGCATACATCGACTCGATGCGGAAGAGCTGGTAGGAGTTCCAAACCATGTAGCCCCAGCCATTACCGACGCCGCCGAGCATCTCGGCGATGGCCAACATGATCAGACCCATGCCCGCACCCAGCTCGACTCCCGTGATGATGCTGGGCATCGCACCGGGTAGTGCAACCGACCAGAAGACCCGGCCCCTTCGGGCGCCGAAGTTCTCCGCAACGTCGTAGAAGATCTGGGCGACGTTGGCGACGCCCGAGTAGGTGTTGATCACCACCGGGAAGAAGACCCCCGTTGCCACGAAGTACCAGATGGTGTTCTCGCCGAAGCCGAAGAAGAGCAGGAACAGCGGGAAGATCGCGCTCTTGGGCACCGGGTACAACCCCGAGATGATCGGCCGGACTGCAGCGTTCACAACCCTGGACAGACCAGCCACGACGCCGACGACGATCCCAGGGACGGCCCCGACCACGAATCCGATCATCAGACGACTGAGGCTGTGCTGCGACTGGGTCCACAGATCACCGGTTCTCGCCTCATCCCAGAGCGCCCTAAAGACAAGCGTCGGCGCGGGAAAGAAGCGGGCGTCGAGGACTCCGACTCGGGACAGAAGCTCCCAGGTCACGAGGATCACGAGCGGGCTCATGACCGAGACGACGCGCAAAGTCCGCTTGCTGACCGAGCGTCGCTGCTTGACCTGCTTGGCGGCCCTCACGACGGGGGGCACCTTCGCGATCTCCACGGTTGCGCTCATGTCACTGCCCCTCGGACTCGGACTGCGCCTTCTGCACGAAGCTGTTATCCACCAGCGTGGAGACGTCGAGGGGGTCCCCCTCGGTCCAGCCCTGGGCCTGGAAGAAGTCGTAGTCCTTCGTGAGGCTGTCGAGGTTCACCTCGGCGTTCGGCGAGACGAAGCTCGGCACCGTCTTCTTGATCTGGCCAATCGGCAGGCCGATCTGGTTCGAGACGATCTTGAGGACCTCGTCAGCCCCCTCACCGTCCCACTGGCCACCCTCGACAGCAGCGCTGTAGTCGTGGGTGGCCCTGACGTAGGCGTTCATGAAGCACTGCGCAGCCGCCGACTTCTTCTCGGCGAAATTGCTGCTGTAAAGCACAACAGCAAGCTGCTGCTCGTTGTACTCCTCGGTCGAGTCAGCGAACCGCACGGCGGCGCCCGAATCGACGATGGTGGTTGCCGTGGGCTCGGTCGTGGTTGCGGCGTCGATCGAGCCGTTCTCGAACGCGGCGAATTGGTCGGGGAATCCGAGGAACTCGTGCTGGATGTCGTCGTACGTCAGGCCGCCCGATGTGAGGACGGCGTCCAGCGTCGCCGCGGTCGTCGTACCTTCAGCAGGCTCAGCGACGGTGAGGCCCTTCAGGTCGGCGACCGTCTTGACCTCGCCGGAGTCGACGAGATCCCTGCGGACCAAGATCGGCATGTAGTCGTAGTTGGTGACGAGCTCGCCCTTGTCGGCCACGATCTTGAGATTGATGTCGCGAGAGACCGCGTTGTAGAAGCCGGCCGACGGAGCCCCGGCACCGACGTCGAGCTGGCCGGAGCCGAGCAACGGGATCATTTTCGCGGCCGAGTCGAACTTCGACAATGTGACCTCGAGGCCCTCGTCCTTGAAGTAGCCCTTGGCGTCCGCGATCAAGAGGATCGAGTCTGACAGGCTGTTGACGATGCCGGCCGTGACCTTCGAGCCCTTGCACGACGTGGCGCCCGCCTCCGCCCCGCCCCCGCAGGCGGTGAGCGGTACGGCGAGTGCGAAGGTCGACAGGGCGACCACCGCGGACTTGAGGAGCGATGCGTTCTTCATGGATTTTCTCCTTGCTGGGTGGTCGGTCAGATCGAGTGGAAGTTCGCACCGGGCGTGACTACGAGTGCTTCCTTGGCGCCCTCCTGAAAGGGCACGTCGCGGGCCAAGAGAATCGATGTTGACCGGACGTTGGTGTGCTCCGGGTCGAGGCCGGGCAAATCGTCGGCCTCGATGTCGTCCAACGTCGCCAGGAGCCGGCGGCGGGCCAGGATGATCCCTGCGTCCGACGTACCGAGACGCTCTTTGGTGCGATCGGCCACCACGCCCATTGACTCCTGCAGAGAGAAGTCCTGGGCAGCGATGCCGGCGATGCCGGAGAAGGACTCCTTGCGACGCTGGGCACCGCGGTCCATCAGGTAGTCGTTGGCATTTTCGGCCACCGGGTCGTAGGTGCCCGGCTTGAACTTGACATGGATGCCGTCGCCGGCCTCGAAAGCCTCGAGCTCACGCGGGCCGAAGTCCTCGGTCGGGTGGTAGTTCCAGCTCCAGGCCCAGCAGGTCTCGTCGTCGATCGGGACCCAGGCGTGGCCACCCATCGGGTTGTGGGTGCCGAACGGCGGAATGATCGTGTACCACGGCATCATCCACTGGGTGATCCTCCAGTAGTAGTTCTGCTCGTCGGCGTTGCGGCGCGCTCCGATCAGGAGTCCACCATCGGACTCGGCCACCTCGAATTTCGGTCGAGTATCGGCCTTGAGGTACTGATTGCCCTCGGTACCGGAGTGCAGCGGGTCGTCGTCGAGGTTGAACCGGTGCGCGAAAGAGACGTGGCTGGAGTCGATGCCCCCTTCCATCGCCTGAAGGTAGTTGGAGAACTGGCGACGCTTGGAGATGAACCGCTTTTCGGCATTCAGGCCCATCCACTCCAGATTCGGAAGCGGCGGCTCCTTGGCCGGGTCACCCATGTAGGCCCAGATCAGGCCGCCGGCCTCGACGGCCTTGTACGCCCGCAGCCCGATCTTTTCGCGGAACTTGCTGCCCTCCGGCTCAGACGGCATGTCGACGCAGTCGCCATTGATGTCGTACTTCCAGCCGTGGTAGGCGCAACGCAGGCCGCACTCCTCGTTCCGGCCGAAGTAGAGCGAGGCGGTCCGATGCGCACAGAACTCGTCGATGAGGCCCAGGCGTCCCTCGCTGTCACGAAAGGCGATCAGCTCCTCGCCGAGGAGCTTGACCCGTACGGGGTCGCAGTCCGGACCCGCGACCTCCTCGGCCAGCAGGGCGGGGATCCAGTAGCGCCGGAACAACTGGCCCATCTGGGTGCCAGGACCCGTCCGGGTCAGCAGGTCGTTCTGTTCACGGGTGAGCATGCAGGGTGCCTTTCAGGAGGTGGGCAGGGGGCGGGCGATAGCCGACGGAACACCGATCAGTGCGGCGACGCCGAAGGCCATGAGTGGGAGGAGCCAAGCTGCGCCGAAGCCAGCACCGTGATCGAGAACCAGTCCGAATGCGAGCGGCCCGGTGGCGAAGCCGACGTACATGCCCGTCACGAGGAGACCGGTGGCGGCACCGAGCGAGGCAGTGGGGACACTGCGCACGAGCGCCACCATCGTGACCGCATTGGACGCGAGGGCGGCGGCGCCGAAGACACCGGCACCAATCCAGACCAGCCAGTCACCGGCCACGGTGGCCGCCACCGTGAGCAACACGCCGGCGGCAGAGCCGAGGGCGAGCGTGAGCAGCGTCGTGGACTGCAGGCCGCCACGATCGGAGCTGCGCGCCCACCAGATCCGGCTGACCAGGCCCACCAACCCCACGACGGCAGCGGTGAGACCGGCCGTGCGAACGTCGAAGCCAAGCCGACGGTGGGCGAACAGAGGAAGGTAGGCGTTGGTGGCCTGCAGGCCGAAGCCCATGAAAAACGTGTACGCCGTCAGGGTGCGGACCGATGCCCGCGGAGCACCTTCGGCCTCGACCGCGACCGCCGCGGGCGGGGCGACGCGGATCGCGATGGCGCTGACGACGCCCGCGACCGCCAGCGCGATGCCGGCCACTGCGGCCCAGCGCCACCCGGCGAGGACCGCGAGCGTTGGGCCGAGCAACCCCGCAGCGAGCTGCGCCATCTGGACGCCGGATTGTTTCCATCCGATCAGGGCACCGCGGCGCTCGGCGGGCAGGCCAGCCACCACCCGGTTGGTTGCAGGGTTAGACAAGGACTGGGCCACACCGCACACGACGGCGGCGGCCAGCAGCACGGCGTAGTTGTGAGCAAGGGCGAGGACCGCAAGGCCGACCCCCGATCCGATCGCCACTGCCACCATCAGGCTGCGGCCGCTGAACCGGCTGGTCGGCCCCGCCAGCGCCAGCGCGCTGAGCGCAGCCGACCCGAACGTAACGGTCGCGATGGCGCCGTAGCGAACCGGACTGAGCCCGAGGTCGGCGATCACCAGGGGCGAGACCGCCGTGAGCGTGTACAGCATGAGCGGGCCGACGCCCATGCACAGGGCAAGGCCGCTCCACAGCGCCAGGTCGTCGCGCCGACGGCATTCGGCAACGGCCGTGGTGGTGGACATCCCGCTCCAATTCCGCTATGCGTACATGTGTGCGTTATTGCTGCCTAGACCGTTCCACGTGGTCCACGTCACGTCAAGGCCTCCGGGGGAGATTCCTGCGGCAGCACGGGGCCGGTCGGCGGGGGAGATATACGCTGGTACGCATGGTGGAACGCGTTGCGGCTCGGCGAGACGCGGAGATCGCCGACCGCGACGTTGTCCAGTCGCTGGTGCGGGGCTTGGACGTGTTGCACGTCTTTGACGCCCAGCACCCGGAACTCACGCTGGAGGAGGCCGCCGAGCGTGCTGGCATCAGCCGCTCCGCGGTACGCCGCCTCCTGCGCACGTTGATGGATGCCGGGCTCACGGCCTTCGACGGCCGCTACTACCGCCTCACCTCGCGGCTACTCGATCTCGGCTACGCGCAACAGTCACGACTCACTCTCGCCGAGGTCGCGGAGCCGCACTGCGCCGAACTATCGGCGGAGCTCGGTCGAACCGTCTCCCTGGGTCGGCTCGAAAATCATGAGGTGGTCTACCTCCTGAGGGTCGGCGCACCTCGGCTGATGGACGTCTCGCTGGGCGTCGGGACCAGGCTGCCTGCCCACCACCCGGCAATCGGGCGGGCGCTGCTCGCTTGGCTGCCCGAGCCCGAGCTCAGCGCGTTTCTCGAGTCTGACACCTACCGGAGCCAACCAGCCCGCACGATCGGCTCTGCGGCCGAGCTGCGCGAGGAGCTACTCGCAATCCGGGCGCGCGGCTGGTGCCTAGTGGCCGAGGAGCTCGAGGTGGGACTGAGCGCCGTCGCCGCGCCGGTCCACGACCGCACGGGTCGGGTCGTCGCGGCAATCAACCTGTCGACCCACTCCGACGGTCGCGCGACGCAGCGGCAGCTGACGGAGGCCGTCCCGGAACTGCTGGGCACGGCCGCCCGGATCGGCATCGATCTTCACCCCAGCCATATGTCCTGAGGATGTCGCCCACACGGCTATTCCACCGCCTATGCCCCGTCCGTCTTGGAGCCGCCCGCGACGCACCCTCCGGATGAAACGAAAAGGGCGTCTGACCTGCATAGATCTCGTGGAGCCTAGGGGACTCGAACCCCTAACCCCCTGCTTGCAAAGCAGGTGCGCTACCAATTGCGCCAAGGCCCCGCGGTGTGGTCTCGACAAGCTCGACCACCGAAAATAGTAGAGCTCGACCATCGAACAGGCTCGCTCGACCACCGATGGGTCTGGGTCAGGCCTTGTCGACGTTGTCGGTGGCCTCGGCCCAGAGTGCCTGCTCGGTGCGGCCCTCGTCGATCTTCTTCTTCGCGAAGACGGCGCCGGCGGCAGCCAGCAGGACCAGGAGGATCTTCTTCACGGTGGCTCCCTGGGTGTTTGCCCCGGTCGGGGGTCTGGGGGCGGAGCCCTCAGTGGGGGTCCACGGGGGCGGAGCCCCCGTGAGTGGGCCTAAGAGGACTTGAACCTCTGACCTCTTCCTTATCAGGGAAGCGCTCTAACCGTCTGAGCTATAGGCCCGTGACGTGGCCGAGGAGCTCGACCGTGCCGGGGGGTGGCCGCCGAGCGACCGAGGGGGACATTACCGCACGCCGGAGCGGCCGGACAAAACGGGATCGGCCCCGGGGGAGCTGCTAGCG
>JAOPYB010000516.1 GCA_025964835.1 Nocardioides sp.
AGTCCCGCTGGCCGCGGGTGGCGGCGTAGCCGACGAGCGCCCAGATGACCCCGAAGACCGCGCCGAACAGCATCGTCGAGACGATCGTGGCCAGCGTGTTGCTGTCGGTGAAGATCGAGAAGAGCAGCCCGACGAAGAGTCCGAGCCACAGCCCGGACAGCACGCCGCCGAGGGCGACGCGTCCGGTCGTGAGCCGACCGGTGATCCGCTCGACCCGCTTCAGGTCGGTGCCGACGATCATCAGGTGCTCGACCGGGAACTTGTTGTCGGACAGGTGGTCCACGGTCTTCTGGGCGGCCGCGTAGTCGTCGTACACCGCCAGGGACTGGGGGAACTCGAGCTTGAGGGGTGACGCGCCGGGGGCTCCGGAAGGCATGCTCATGCGCCCAGTCTGCCGCAGAGCGCCCAACCGCCAGGTCGTAGACTGAGACCGGCAGCAGCCCCCCGCACCCAGGAGCCCGATCGTGCCCCGAGTCGTCGTCGACGTCATGCCCAAGCCCGAGATCCTCGACCCGCAGGGCAAGGCCGTCCACGGCGCCCTGCCCCGGCTGGGTTTCCAGGGCGTCACCGATGTCCGCCAGGGCAAGCGGTTCGAGCTCGAGTTCGACGGCGAGGTGACCGAGGCGGTGCTCGCCGAGGTCCACCAGATGGCCGAGACGCTGCTGTCGAACCCGGTCATCGAGAACTACGCCGTCCACGTCGAGCAGCCGGTCGAGGCCCAGGCGTGAAGGTCGGGATCGTCACCTTCCCGGGCTCGCTCGACGACGTCGACGCGCAGCGTGCGGTCCGCTTCGGCGGCAACGAGGCCGTCGCCCTCTGGCACGGCGACCACGACCTGGGAGGCGTCGACGCGGTCGTGCTGCCGGGCGGGTTCTCGTACGGCGACTACCTGCGCTGCGGCGCCATCTCGCGCTTCTCCCCGGTCATGGCCGAGGTCATCGACGCGGCGGGCAGGGGGATGCCGGTGCTCGGCATCTGCAACGGCTTCCAGATCCTCTGCGAGTCCCACCTGCTGCCCGGCGCGCTGATCCGCAACGACCACCGCAAGTTCGCCTGCCGCGACCAGCGCCTCCGGATCGAGAACGCCCGCACGCCGTGGACATCGTCGTACGACGAGGGCGCCGAGATCACCGTCGTCCTCAAGAACGGCGAGGGCGGCTTCGTGGCCGACGCCGAGACCCTCGACCGGCTCGAGGGGGAGGGGCAGGTCGTCGCCCGCTACCTCGGGGGCAACCCCAACGGCTCCCTGCGCGACATCGCCGGCATCTCCAACGCCGCCGGCAACGTCGTCGGCCTGATGCCGCACCCCGAGCACGCCGTCGAGGAGCTCACCGGCGCCGGCACCCAGGGCCTCGGCTTCTTCACGAGTCTCGCCGTGACCGCCTTCGCATGAATCCCCTGACCCTGTTCCGCCGGGTCGCGATCGCCGAGGCCGTCACCTGGGCGCTGCTGCTCGCCGGGATGTTCCTCAAGTACGTCACCGGGACGACGGAGCTCGGCGTGCGCGTCTTCGGCATGGTCCACGGGGTCGTCTTCATCGGCTACTGCCTCACGACCGTCGCGGTCGCCGTCGACCAGCGCTGGCGTCCCGGCCGGGTCGTGCTCGGCCTGATGTCCTCGGTCCCGCCGTTCATGACGCTGTGGTTCGACCGGTACGCCGAGAAGCACGGCGCGCTGGCGTCGAGCTGGCGGCTGCTCCACGGCGATCCGACGTCGGTCCTCGACCGTCCGGTCGCGTGGCTCCTGCGCAACCCGTTGCGGGGTGCTCTCGCCGGGCTCGTCGCGGTGGCCGCCCTCACGGGCCTTGCCCTGCTGGTCGGTCCGCCAGTGGGCTGACCGGCTCAGCGGAGACCGGCGCGCAGGCCCTTCCAGGACTCGGTGGCCACGACGCCGGAGATCTCGAGGCCGACCCGGTCCTGCCACGCCTTGAGGGCGCTCGTGGTCGCCGCGTTGAGGACGCCGGTCACGGCCAGCTGCGACTTCGGGCTGGCCGCGTTGAGGGCCCGCTGCAGCCGGCGTACCGGGTCCCCGACCGAGCCGAGCTTGACCACCGGCTCCGGCTGCGTGCCGTCGATGAGCAGCGACATCCAGTTCCGCTTCGACCAGGTGGTCGTCACGTCGAAGCCGTGCGCCTGCTGCCAGGCCTTGGCGGCCGCGATCGTCGCGTCGCTGTAGCTGCCGTTCACCTTGCCGGCGTAGACCTCGTGCTCCTTGAGCAGGCACTGCAACGCCTGCACCTGGCCGGCGTCGGGTGTCCTCGTCTCGGTGGCCGGCCGCAGCCCGACGTACGTCAGGTAGCTCACGACGACGCCCTTGCAGTGCGGCGCCTCCGCGGGCGCCACCGAGCCGCGCCCGAGGTCGAGGAAGTTGCGGTCGATGTTGATCCGCACGTTGCCCCAGGTCTCGTCGTGGCCGCCCTGGTACTGCTTGATCCGGGCGTGGGGACGCCAGCCGTCCTCGCGGATGTACGACGTCGACGTGTTCGCGACACCGTCCCAGCGGGCGATCCAGATCTGGTCCGGGAGGGCGAACGCGCTCGGCCGGTTCACGCGCGCCTTGTCCAGCATCGCGATGCCGGAACCGGCGCTGGAGTAGACGCCGGAGACGTACTTCAGGACGTGCAGCTGTTGGGTCCAGGCGCTCAGGAAGGCCAGCGCGGACTCGCGGCAGTCGGTGTCGCCCATGTTGAAGCCCTCGAGGTCGTACCAGAGGGTGCTGCCGGGGACGATGCCCAGCGCCTGGGCGGCGGCGACGGCCTTCGTCGCCTCGGCCGTGCCCTGCTTGCGGGCCGGGTTGTAGAGGGCGTTCTTGCCGCGCTTGGGCTTGATCGTCTCGTCGTCGCCGTAGCGCGGGAAGCGCGGCTGGCACGAGGCCTGCGGCCCGAGGGTGATCGGCAGCAGGCGCCAGCCCTTGGCGAGCTGTGTGCTCACCCAGTCGGTCGTCAGGTTGGGCTGTGAGCGGCAGGCCCGGGAGTCGCCGGAGATGTAGATGCCGACCGCGAGGAAGGGGGAGTGCTTGAGCCAGGTGTTCATGGACTTCTGCGTGGGGGCGAGGCACTGGTCGAAGCCGTAGCCCGTGAAGTCACCGGGCGTGACCACGTTGCCCACCGCCCGGGCGGGGGCCGCGGCGGTCGGGGCGAGCGAGGTCGCCAGGGTGACCGCGAGGATCGCCGCGAGGCCGGCGACGAGGCCGGCGAGCGTGGTGCGGGTTGTCCGAGAAGCCGGGCGGGACATGGCGGAACTCCTGGTCGAGCGGGTCGAGCGCTGGCGGGGTTCGGTCACCATAACCTCACGAGTCACACCTGTAACAGGCGTTACGTCAAACTACAGATCTGTAATTCGCGGCGCCTCGCAGGGCGTCCCCCGGGTGGCGCCAGGCGGCCCCGGCCCAGTCGGGTCAGATCCGGCGAAAACCCCTCCGGGCCGCCCGGGTGGGGAGCACCCTGAACAGGTCGGTGTGTCAATCGCTGGGGGGCGATCATGAGCGATGTCTGGTGTGAGGGTCCGGTGCTGGGCCCGCTCGACGGGTTCCACGAGGACCCGGTGGAGGGCGGTCCGCCGCTGCCGAGCCCGGACGGGCACTGGTGGTGGGACGGCCACGCGTGGGTCCGGCTGCAGCACGCCGGGGCGTTGGCGCCGACCGGGTGAGCGCCGCCAGGGGCCGGTCCGTCCGGACCGACCCCTGTCGTCTACTGCTCCTGGTACCGCTCAGGCGGCCTCGGCGGACACGGTCACCGCGGGCCCGGCGGGCGCGACCTCGGTGACGGTCGACTCTGCCGGTCGCCTCCGGGGCAGCACGACGCCCGTGATCGTGAACGCGAGCAGGGCGAAGCCGGCCGAGGTGAGGAACGCTGCCTGCACGCCGGGCACGAACTCGCCGGGCACGGCGCCCGCGGCATAGACCGAGACGATCGCGGCGACGCCGACCGCGCTGCCGAGCTGCTGCGTCGTCTGCAGCAGGCCCGAGGCGGACCCCGCGTGCTCGGGCTCGACCCCACCGAGGACCGTGGCCGTCAGCGGCATGAACACCAGCCCGGTGGCCAGGCCGGCGATCAGCATCGGCCCGAACACCGCGGCCGCGTAGGTGTCCGTGGTCCCGATCGTGCTGAGCCAGGCGTAGCCCAGCGTCAGGGCACCCGTGCCGACCATGAGCATGGTCCGGGCGCCGAACCTGGCCAGCAGGCGGGGGCTGACTCGCGAGATCGCGAAGATGCCCAGGCTGAAGGGCAGGAAGGCCACGCCCGCGGCGAGCGGGCCGAAGCCGAGCACCCGCTGGACGTACTGCACGACGAGGAAGAACATCGACAGGTTCGCGCCGATGACCAGGGCCATCACCGCGAGGGCGGCGACCCGGTTGCGGTTGCGGACGAGCCGCGGCTGGACCATCGGGTGCGGGTGACGCACCTCGGTGCGGGCGAGGATCGCCAGCAGCGCCAGGCCGAGGGCGAAGCCACCGATCGTGCGGGCCGAGGTCCAGCCGTGCTCGGGGGTGCCGATCAGGGCCCAGACGAGCGAGACCGCGCCGAACGTCGCCGTCAGCGCGCCGACGAAGTCGAAGCGGCCGGGGCGTCGCACGGTCTCGGCGACGAACCGCGGGGCGAGCACGAGCACGGCCAGGCCGAGCGGGACGTTGATGAACAGGGTCCAGCGCCAGGACCCGACGTCGGTGAGCAGTCCGCCGAGCAGCAGGCCGATCGAGGCGCCGCCGGAGGAGACCGCCCCGAACAGGGCGAACGCGCGGTTGCGCGCGGCCTCGTCGGGGGCGCTGGTCGTGAGCAGCGCGAGGACGCTGGGCGCGGCGAGCGCGGCGCCGACACCCTGGAGGGTGCGGGCCGCCACCAGCTGGCCGGGAGTCTGGGCGAGACCGCCGAGGACGGAGGCGAGCGTGAAGACCGCCAGGCCCACCTCGAAGGCCTTCAGCCGCCCGAAGACGTCGCCGAGCCGGCCGCCGAGCAGCAGCAGGCCGCCGAAGGCGAGCGTGTAGGCGTTGAGGACCCACGACAGCGAGGCCGGGCCGAAGCCGAGGTCGGTGTCGATGCGGGGCAGGGCGACGTTCACGAC
>JAOPYB010000535.1 GCA_025964835.1 Nocardioides sp.
GTGACCCTCGACGCCGAGGGCGACCCGAACACCGTCTTCATCTTCCAGGCCGGCTCGACGCTGACCACCGCCAGCAGCAGCACCGTCGCGCTGGTCCGCGGCGCGCAGGCGTGCAACGTGTTCTGGCAGGTCGGGAGCTCGGCGACGCTGGGCACCGACACCACGTTCGTCGGCTCGATCCTGGCGCTGACCACCGCCACCCTGCAGACCGGCACGAGCGTCCAGGGTCGGGTCCTGGCCCGCAACGGCGCGGTCAACCTCGACACGAACACGGTCACGGCACCCGGCTGCACGATCGCGCCGACCTCGACCGCCACGGCGACCCCCACCGCGACGTCCCCGACGTCCACGGCGACGTCCGCTCCCACGAGCACCCCCACCGGCGCCACACCGACCGCGACCGCGAGCACCGCGGGTCCCGGTGGCGGCGGTGGCGGCAGCTCGACTCCCGGGACCGGATTCATTCCCTCGGGCCACCCCGGCACCGGTCGCCCCTCGACCACCCTGGCCGTGGACCCGCTGTGGCTGACGCTCGGCGCCCTGGCGCTGGGCGGCTCGGCCGTCCTCGGTGCCCAGGGCGTGCGCCGGTCGCGGAGGACCCGGCCGACGACCGGGTGACCCAGTGACCGCGCCGCGCTGGTGGGTGGCCTCCGGGCTGCTCCTGGTGGTGGCGCTCGACTGCCTGACGCTCGCCGTACGCCGTGACCCGGGCGCACCCGGTGCCGGGGCCGGTGCGACGACCCCGAGCGACTCCGCCAGCCCGGGCCTGCCCGCGCCCGAGGCGTCCCCGGGCCGTCGCGGGAGCGCCCCTGTCCGGATCAGCATCCCCGCGATCGACGTCTCGGCACGGGTGACGCGGCTCGGCGTCAACGCGGACCGGACGGTCGAGGTGCCGGGCGACCCGGCCACCACCGGGTGGTACCGCTACGGGCCCCGGCCCGGCACCCGCGGCTCGGCGGTGATCCTCGGGCACGTCGACTCCGACTCCGGTCCCGCCGTCTTCTACCGGCTGCGCGACCTCGAGCCGGGCGACGAGGTGAGCGTCCGGGCGGCCAACGGCTCGGTGTCGCGCTTCCGGGTGCTGCGCCTGCGGACCTATCCCAACGCCGACTTCCCGGCCGAGCAGGTCTACGGCCCGCACGGCCGGACGCACGGGTTGCAGCTCGTCACGTGCGGCGGCGCCTACGACAGCGCCACCGGCTACCAGGCCAACGTCGTCGTCTTCACGTCGCTGATCGAGTCGTGACAGGCTCGCTCCATGAACGATCGCAACGTCCTCGGCGGACAGCTGGAGCCCTGCGGCACCGACCCCGTCACCGGGTTCTACCGGGACGGCACCTGCACGTGCGGCCCGGACGACGCGGGCCTGCACGCGGTCTGCGCGGTGATGACGCCGGAGTTCCTCGAGCACCAGCAGCGGGTCGGCAACGACCTCTCGACGCCCCGACCCGAGTGGGGCTTCCCGGGCCTGCACCCCGGCGACCGCTGGTGCGTGGTGGCGGCGCGCTGGCTCCAGGCCTACGAGGACGGCACGGCCGCGCCCGTCGTGCTCGCCTCGACGAACGCCCGGGCCCTGGAGCTCGTACCGCTCGAGTCCCTGAACGAGCACGCCGTCGACGTGCCCGACGACCCCGGCGCGCTGGGCTAAGTGACTGGGCTAAGTGACTGGGCTAAGTGACTGGGCTAAGTGACTGGGCTAAGTGACTGGGCTAGGACGGCGCCTGGCGGTAGGTGAAGAGCTCGCCGGCACCGACCGGGTAGGCCACGTCCGGCTGGCCGGGCACCCTCAGCTCGACCGTCCGGGTCGCACCGCTCGCGTTGTGGCCGAACACGCCCACACTGCCGTCGGGGTTTCGGAACGCGGCGACGCGGACGCCGCCGTCGGCGGTCGCGGTCACGACGCGCGCGCCCGGAGTCGCCGCCCGGGACAGGTGCGCGAGGGTGTAGAACTCCGGCTCCGGGGACACCGTGTCGCCGGCGATGCGGAGCAGGCCGCGACAGGTCTTGCAGCCCCACATCGAGGCGTGGTCGACGGGTCCGTGCTGGTCGTCGAGCGCGAGGTTCCACATCATCAGCCCGGACGAGCCGGCGGCCAACGCATCCACGACCAGGTTGCGGGCGTCCCACGCGAAGGTGCCGGCCCAGTCACCGTCGGTGCCCGTGCACTCGGTCATCATCCGCGGGACCGCGAGTCCGGCCATCTGGCTCGGCGTACCGCTGTAGCAGTGGAACGCCGCACCGTCGAAGTCGCCGCGCCCGCCGTCGAGCACGGTGTCGACGCGGGCCCGGTCGGACCAGTTGTGGTCGACCGCCCACAGCCGGGTCCTGCCCAGCGCCGGCCCGACGCTCCGGGCCAGGGCGCTCATCTGCTCGTCGGTCATCGTCATCGTCGGGTAGTCGCTGCTGTAGCCCGGCTCGTTGCCGAGCGTCGCCGCCCACAGCGGCACCCCGTGGGCACCGAGCCAGGCCGCCTGAGAGACGAGAAGGCGGCCGTACGCCGCGGCCTTGCCTGCGGAGAGACTTCCGCCGCGCACCGTGCCGGTGACCTTCATCGAGGCCGGGGCGGACCAGGGCGCGCCGACGACCCGGAGGTCGGGCCGCAGCTTCTGGATCTGCTCGCGCACCATCGCCACGGCCGCGCGCTCCTGGGCGGGCGGGGTCGCCGTGTGCTGCTTCCACCGCCAGGTCCAGGGCGCGGGTGAGAAGTCGGTGGCGGTGAGCGGCAGCCGCAGCATGTTCAGCTGCGCGCCGGTGGCCCGCCCGGGCGCGTAGAGCTGCTCGATCGCGTCCGGGTGGTCGCGAAGCAGCAGCCGCGAGGCGTCGGTGAGTGCGGCCCCGGTGCCCCACCACGCCTGGCGCGGCTCCGACGTGTCGACGACGACGTGCGCCGTCGCCGGGTCGGTGCTCGGCTCCTCGGGGAGCAGCCGCCGCGCGGAGTCCGTCGGCGACGTGACCCAGAAGGTGCCGGCGGGCGCCCCGATCGGCGACCCCGCGGGCTCGGCGACCGCCGCCCCGGCTCGGCTCGGTGGCGCGGCCGGCGAGGCGAGCCCGGCGGCCAGCAGGGCGGCGACCAGGCCGGCGGCGAGACGGCGAGGGCCGTGAGGTGAGGAGGGGTGCGTCATGAGAACCAACGTCCGAGACCTGAGGGAATTGCGCTCCTGGCGTCCTTCCTGTGTACCGGACCTCGCCCCGGACCGGAACCCGAACGTGGCGGCCATCACGTCCCGGCCCCTAGCCCGGGTCGTCGGCCAGCAGCTCGTGCAGGCGGGCACGCACCTGCTCGGGCGTCAGCTGCGCGCGTTTGCGCTGGTCCCGGGCGATGATGACCCCGGTGGCGGCCACGCCGGCCAGCCCCGCGACTCCGAGCACTCTCCACAGCTTCACCGAAGGACTCCCTCTCATGCCCGACAGCCGGCTGACCCTGGACGAGGCGGTCGACCTCACCCGCACCGGCGATCTCTGGCTGTTCCGTGGCCGTTCGGCCGCCGACCACGCTATCCGGGTCCTCACCAACGCGCCCGTCAACCACGTGGGCATGGCGGTCGTCCTCGACGACATGCCCCCACTGATGTGGCACGCCGAGCTCGGCAAGGGCCTGCCCTGCGTCTGGAGCGGCGCCCAGCACCGCGGCGTCCAGCTCCACGACCTCCGCGCCGCCGTCGAGCAGTGGAGCGGCCGCTACGACCAGCGCGCCTGGCTCCGTCAGCTCGACGCGGAGGTGACGCCCGAGATGGAGGGGGCGGTGCTGAGGACGATCGCGCGCCTGGACGGCACGCCGTTCCCGGCCACCGCCGCACTCGTCGGGCGCTGGGCGCGCGGGAGGGTACGGCGACCCGCGCCCGCCGAGATGACCTACTGCGCCGAGGTGGTGGCCGCGACGTACTCCGCCATGGGCCTGCTCGACGGCCGGATGCCCACCAACTACTACGATCCCGGGATGTTCTGGTCCGGGGACGACATGGCGCTGCTCCGGGGCGCCCACCTGGGCGAGGAGATCCGTGTCCTCGTCTGACGCCGTCCTCGGCGACCGCTACGAGCTCGGCGAGGTCATCGGCCGCGGTGGCGCCGCCGACGTCTACCGCGCCACCGACCGGCTGCTGAGCCGCACGGTCGCGGTCAAGGTGCTCCGCGAGTCGGCCGAGAGCGAGACCGACCGCCGGCGCTTCACCAGCGAGGCGACGATGCTCGCGGGTCTCAACCACCACGGGCTCGTCACCGTCCTCGACGCCGGCATCACCGTCGAGCACCCCTACCTCGTGATGGAGCTCGTCGAGGGCGAGACGCTCTCGCAGGCGTGCGCCGCCGGGCGGCTGGACCCGGCGCTCGTCGCGAAGATCGGCCGCCAGGTCGCCGACGCGCTCGCCTACGCCCACGAGCAGGGCGTCGTGCACCGCGACGTGAAGCCCGGGAACGTGCTGCTCGGGGCCACCAACCGGGTCAAGCTCGCCGACTTCGGCATCGCCCGCCTGATCGGCGACACCGTCCGGCACACCCGGACCGGGCACGCCATCGGCACGCCGGCGTACCTCTCCCCCGAGCAGGTCCGCGGCGACGCCGTCACCACGGCCGCCGACGTCTATTCCCTCGGGCTGGTGCTCCTGGAGGCGCTCACGGGTGAGCGGGCGTACGCCGGGACGCCCACCGAGGCCGCCCTCGCCCGGCTGAGCCGGCCGCCCGAGGTCCCGGCCACCCTCCCGCCGTCGTGGCGGGCCCTGCTGACCGCCATGACCGCGACCGAGCCCGCGCACCGGCCGACCGCACAGGAGGTGGCCGCAACGCTCGCCGACGTGGACAGCACCCGGCTGCTCGAGCAGCCCGTGCCGGTGGCAGCAGCCCAGGACCCGTCGGCCATCGACCGGGCGGGCGACTGGCTGGCCCGGCAGCCCGGCGCCCTCGCCGCGCGTGCGGCGCAGCTGCCCCACCACCTGCGAGCCGTTGCCGCGGTCATCGCCGGGATCCTGCTGCTGATCGTCGTGGCCGCCTTCGCGGCCGACAACAGCGGCTCGGGCGGGTCACCCCAGGACGAGCCCTCGACGACCCCCAGCCAGGTGCGCCAGACCCTGCGGTCGCCCTCGGGCACCGGGTCGAGCACGGCACCGGTCAGCACGGACCCGCCGGGCAAGGACGAGCACGACAAGCAGCAGGACCAGGGGCCCAAGGGACCCAAGCCCGGCAAGGGACCCAAGAAGGGTCACTGACCCGCGAGGCCCTCCGGGGTCAGCTGCCAGACACCCGGCTGCGCGGGCACCAGCAGGCCCTCGTCGATCAGCGCCTTGCGCTGCCTGCGGACCGCGACGTGCCAGCGGTCCCCGCCCTGCGGCGAGCGCTCCCGGTCACCGGCGGTGAGCGTGTCCTCGAGCCGGATCTCCAGCTCGAGCATCAGGTCGTCGGCCTCGAGCCGGCCGTCGGCGTCCGCGAGGATACGCAGGATGTGCGGGCGGAACTCCTCGGTGGGCGTCCACTTGCGCTGCACCGGCGGAGCCGGCGGGGATCCGGCCGTCCGGGCCGACCGTTCACGCACCGCCCGCACCCGCGGCGTCGCCACCACCTGGGCGGGCGGTGGCGCTGGCGGCATCCCGTGGACACACGTGCTCAGCGGCAGCTCGCACAGCTCGCAGTAGTCGGCGGTCACAGCGGGGTCCCGGTCAGCACACCCCCGACCGTACGAGACGATGCCGCGGCCCGCACACCCGGCTCACCAGCGGTCGTGGATGGCCGCCCGGAAGTGCTCGTCGGTAGAGGGCGCACGCCGGTCCTGCCGAGCGTGCGGTGTTCCACGGGCTCATCATCGAAGCAGGTGCGCGGCGGTCGTCGAGGGTACGGTCCGCCCATGACCGACGTCGCGATCGCCGCCCCCAACGAGGCGTCGGCGAACGCCGGGGAGCAGGTCGCGCGGGCCGGCGGCAACGCGGTGGACGCGGCGCTCGCGGCCGCGCTGGTGACGATGGTCAACGAGGTCGGGCTGGTCTCGCTGAGCTCCGGCGGCTTCGTGACCGTGCAGCCGCCGGACGGCAGCGCGCCGTACACCGTGGACGGCTGGATGGACATGCCCGGCCGCGGTCGCGAGCTCGGCGGCGGCACCTGGGACATCCACACCGAGTACGGCGGCGGGGTGCACGTCACGATCGGCCCCGGGTCCGTCGCGGCCCACGGCTCGCTGGCGGCGTTCGGCGAGACGCACCGTCGCGGCGGGCGGCTGCCGTGGCGGGAGATCGTGGCGCCGGCGATCGACGTGGCGCGCGGCGGGTTCCGGCTGAGCTCGGCGTCGCGCTACTACCTGGACTACGTCCACGACAGCATCTTCGGCTGGGACGACACCAGCCGCGCGGCCGTGCACGACGAGCAGGGCGAGGTGACCACCGAGCCCATCGTGGTCCCCGACCTGGCGGCGTCCCTGGAGCTGATCGCCGCCGAGGGACCGTCCGCGATGTACGACGGTGAGCTCGGCCGGCTGATCGGCGCCGACGTGCTCGAGCGGGGCGGGATCCTCGGACCGGACGACCTCGCGGCGTACCGCCCGGTCACCCGCCCCTCCCTCGCCACCCGGATCGGCGACTGGACCCTCGCCACCACCCCGCCGCCGTCGGTGGGTGGCGTCTGCGTGGCCGCCATGCTCCGGATGCTCGACGGTCACCCCCGCGGACCCTGGACCGACGAGGACATCGCACTCATGACGCAGGTGCAGCGCTCCGTGCTCGGCCACCGCCTCGACGTCCTCGACCACAGCGGCGACCTCGAGCGCGACGCCGGGCGGTTCCTCGAGTCCGGTTCCACCGCGCACGTCTCGGCCACCGACAGCGAGGGCGGCGGCTGCGCCGTGACGGTCTCCTCGGGCTACTTCTCCGGGATGATCGCCACCGGCACCGGGATCTGGCTCAACAACACCCTCGGCGAGCAGGAGCTGAACGCCGGCGGCCTGCACGGCCGCCCGCCCGGCAGCCGGCTGCTCTCCAACATGGCGCCGACCGTCGGCCGGCACGCGGACGGCACCGTCCTCGCGATCGGCTCACCCGGCGCCGACCGGATCACGACCGCCATCGTCCAGGTGCTCGCCGGCTTCGTCAGCGGCGGGCTGACCCTCCAGGAGGCGGTCAACCACCCGCGCGTGCACGTGCACCGCGCCGGCCGCCCCGAAGAGGTCGTGAAGACCGAGGACGCGCTCTCCATGTACTTCGGTGGCGTCGGCGCCGCGCTCACGCTTGCTGACGGCCACCTGGTCGCCGCGGCCGACCCGCGCCGCGACGGCGCCGTACGTCTGGTGCGAGAAGGCTCCTGAAGCTCAGCGCACGCCCTGCGAGCGCCAGTAGGCGTTGAGCGCCCCGTTGGTCTTGATGAACCACACCAGCGGGCCCACCAGGACGAAGGCCCCGGGGAAGTACCAGAGTCCGGTCGCGGCGCTCACGGGCCGGCGCTGCCCGGCGCGGTCGTAGAGCGCGCCGACCTCGTTGGAGGTGATGTAGGGCATCACGATCCCGACGAAGAACGCGAGCACGAGCGCCAGCCCTCCGCCGAGGCCGTTCCCGGAGTGGCGCTTCATCTCCTCGTGGGTCTTGAAGAACCAGAAGAGCGAGTAGATGCCGAGCGTGACGATGGCGAGCAGGATGCACAGCCCGGTGCTGCGGATCTGGCCGGGAGCGCCGGCACCGAGACGCTGGGGTGCGTACGCCACCGGCGCCCCGGCCTCGGCCTGGGCGAGGGCGTCGGGGCCGCTGTACGGCGGCGGGACGCTGGCACCCGGCAGCGGAGCGCTGGGGGCGGGCACGGGCTCAAGGTTCTCGGTCATGTCTCATCCTCGGATCGTCGTCGGTGCGCAGCGGTGCCGCGCAAGCGAGGGTGACCGCTCGGGCCTGCTCCGCGTGGGCTTTCGGCGAAAATCGTGCCCCGCGTCACGGCCTTCCGGGCGATCCTCGGGAATGCGGTCCCCTCGATCGGGGTTCGACCCAGCATGGCCACGACCGACCGCAGGACCGACTACCGGCTCACCTTCGTGGTCCTCTGCGTCGGCGTCTCGTCCTTCTCGCTGCTCCAGTCGATGGTGAACCCCGTCCTGCCGACGATCGAGGCCGCGCTCGACACCGACCAGGCCACGGTCACCTGGGTGCTCACGGCCTACCTGCTCTCGGCATCGGTCTTCACGCCGATCATCGGGCGCATCGGTGACAAGGTCGGCAAGGAGCGGATGCTGGTCTTCGCGCTCGCCGCGCTCACGGTCGGCTCGCTGATGGCCGCGCTCGCACCCACGATCGGCATCCTGATCGTGGCCCGGGCGGTCCAGGGCATCGGCGGCGGCGTGCTGCCCCTGACCTTCGGGATCATCCGCGACGAGTTCCCGCGCGACAAGGTCGCCGGCGCGATCGGTACGTCGGCCGCGCTGCTCGCCGTCGGCGGCGGCGTCGGGCTGGTGCTCGCCGGCCCGGTCGTCGATGCGCTGAGCTACCACTGGCTGTTCTGGCTGCCGATGGGGATGACCCTGATCGCCACGGTCGCCGCCGCGATCTGGGTGCCCGAGTCCCCCGAGCGCACCCCCGGCCGCATCAACGTCGGCTCCGCGCTGCTCCTGTCCGCCTGGCTGGTCGCGCTCCTGCTCGCCGTGAGCCAGGGCCACAGCTGGGGCTGGGCGTCGCTCACCACGATCGGCCTGTTCGTGACCGCCGCCGTGCTCCTGCCCCTCTGGGTGGTCGCCGAGTCCCGCAGCGCGCAGCCGCTGATCGACATGCGGATGATGCGGATCCCGACGGTGTGGACCGTCAACCTGGTCGCGCTGCTCTTCGGCGCCGGCATGTACTCGATGTTCGCGTTCCTCCCGGCGTTCCTGCAGACGCCCAAGCTGACGGGCTACGGCTTCGGTGTCACGGTCACCGTGTCGGGCCTGCTCCTGCTCCCCCAGACCGCGGCGACCTTCGTGTCGGGCGTCGTCTCGGGCCGGCTGGCCAACCGCTTCGGCTCCAAGGCCGTCCTGGTCGCCGGCGCGACCCTGACCGCCGTCGGCACCCTCGGCCTGACGATCGCCCACGAGCACGTCTGGCAGGTGGTCGTCGAGACGACGATCCTCGGCCTCGCCTTCGGTCTCGCGTTCGCCGCGATGTCCAACCTCGTCGTGGATGCCGTACCGCAGTCCCAGACCGGCGTCGCGAGCGGCATGAACGCCAACATCCGTACCGTCGGCGGAGCCCTCGGCGGCGCCGTCCTCGCCAGCGTCGTCACCGCCGGCGCCCGGCCCGACGGCCTGCCCGTCGAGGCCGGCTACACGAACGGCTTCGCCGTTCTCGTCGTCACCTCGGCTCTCGCGGCCCTGGTCGCCGTCTTCGTCCCCGTGATCAAGGCGCGCACCCACGTCGTGCCCGGCCCGCAGGCCGAGGCCGAGGTCGAGGCGCACGACGCGCACGTCCCGGTCGAGGCGACCACCCGCTAGAAGTCGTGCGGCCCCGGCTCAGCCGAGGCCGTCGAACGGCCGGACCTCGACCTTGCCCCCGCAGGCCCTCGACCCCTGGGTCGCGAGCTCGAGCGCCACGTCGAGGTCGGGTGCCTCGATGACCCAGAAACCGCCGATGGCTTCCTTGGTCTCCAGGTAGGGGCCGTCGGTGATCAGCGGCGTCTCACCCTGGCCGTCGACGACGGTCGCGGTCGAGGCCGACTGGAGCCCACCGGCGAAGACCCAGTAACCATCGGCGCGGAGCTTGTCGTTGAAGGCTCCCGTCGCGGCGAACGCCGCCTCCATCTCCTCCTTGGAGCCGTAGTTGCCGAACTCGCCCATCTCGGCGGGACCGTGCACGCTCAACAGGTAGTGCGTCATCTGACTTCTCCTCCGTCCGGGCGGTCCCGATGACCGCCTCCTGCCCTCACCACGAACAGCATCCCGCCGATACGACACCCGGCGGACAGATGTCGCGATCCGGCTCCGCCGAGGCCGCCGCGGCGGCTCGGTGCCCCACCAGCACGAATATCAGCTTGCGCTCTGAGCAGCGAGCCTCTGATGCTGCGGCTGACGGTTTGTCGCCAGACGCAGGAGAACGGGACGTGCTACCAGGACTCCACGACCAGGTCGGCGTCGCGGAGGCGGCGATGCTCGAGGCCGTCCTCGGTGACCTCGCGACGCGGGCGGAGGCAGTGCTGGGCGGAAATCTCGTCGGGGTCTACCTGACGGGGTCGTTCGCCCTCGGGGCGGGCGACGTGTACGCCGATGTCGACTTCCTGACGATCGTGCATCAACCTCTCAGTGCTCAGGAGGAGTCGGGCATCCGTGAGCTCCATGCATCGCTCCCCGATCGACCCGAGCACTGGGCACACGTGTTGGAGGGTTCGTACGCACCG
>JAOPYB010000132.1 GCA_025964835.1 Nocardioides sp.
GACGTGACGCCCTGGCCGGTGCGGATGATCGTCACCAGCTCGTCGAGGAGCCGGTCGGCGAGGGCGACCTCGCCGGGCTCGCCGCGCAGCGTGATCCGGTTGCCGCGGACGTGGACCTCGGCCTTGACCGCGCCCTCGATGATGCCGAGGTACTCGTCGCCGGGACCGAGCAGGCTGACCATGTTGATGCTGGTGGGGACCACGACGGTGTGCCGGGTCTCGTGGACTGGGGTCGGGGTCCCGGTTTGTCGGTGCGTGTCAGTCATGGATGCCCGTGCGGGCGGTCCTTCCGGTCGGCAGGTGCGAGCGCATTCCATGCTACGGGAGCGCGCCCACAACCCCCAGCGAGTTGCCACGGGGATCGGGTGCCCCGGCCTACGGTGGACGCATGACCGGTGGCGCGTACGACGAGCTCGACGACCACGACGACGACACCCCTCCCTACTGGGACGGCAGCCGCGCGATGCCGAAGGACGCCCGCCGGATGGGGCTCACCCATCACGTGCCCGACGGGGCCCTGCTCGACTTCGCCGGCCGGCTCGACTCCACCAAGACCCTGCACCGGGTCACGGCCTGGGTGATGCTCGTGGTCTTCGGGCTGCCCGTCTTCTTCTACGTGCTGCGGCTGGTCCTCGAGGTCCTGCCCGGCTAGTCGAAGGCCACCTGGAGCATGCCGAGGCACATCTCGTCGGTGGTGCCCTCGCCCCACACGACGTAGCGGTCCTCGCGGGCCTGGGAGAAGGCGGGCAACCGGTCGCGCAGCCACTGCTGGTGCGTGCAGGTCACCTTGACCGTGTCGAACGGGTCGAGGTGCACCGCCTGGATGGGATGGGCGCCCTGGTTGTCGAAGTCCCAGACCGGGATGTCCAGGATCGTCCTCGCCTCCGGCGTACCGGGGTTGGTCTCGATGGTGATCTTGCGACCCAGCAGGTGCATGTGGCCCGCGACCCCGATGATCGTCATGGGCCGCTGCACGTAGCGGGTGCACGACGTCGTCTGTGCGGCGACAGGCTTGCCGCCACAGAGGAGGTACAGGAGGTCGGCGGTCGAGCCCGGTCCGTCGCCGAAGCGGGCCTTGACGTCGGCGAGCGCCGCGTCCCGGTCGCACAGCGGCGAGTCGTCGTTGCTCGGTCGGCACGGCAGCTCGACGGGGGCGGGCATCAGGAACGTGTGCAGCGCCGTGAGGTCGTGCTTCGTGCTCATCCACCGCAGCTGGGTGCTGGACCGGTCGGGGTGGTCACCCTTCAAGAGGTTGTAGTGGACCTGCATGATGATGCGGGAGCCGGCCTCGAGTCGCGTGCCGTAGCCGTTGCGGGTCCGGGTCTCGTCGCCGCCCGGCGCCCAGGCCCCGAGCCAGTTGGCGTCGTCGACGTTGGAGAAGTCGCCCGAGAGGCCGGTGCCACCGAAGCACGTCCAGCCCTCCCCCGGGGTGGCGGCGTCCATGGCCTCGGCCTCCGCCACCTGGCGCGGGTCCACCCGGAAGAGGATCACGTGGTGGACGGCGTCCCGGGTGTCCGGCAGGACGTTGCTCCCGGTCAGCCACACGTCCTTGTCCAGGCCGGGGTCGAGCACGAAGCAGCGGTAGTCGTCGGTGCCGACACCCGTCGGCGCCGACGGCGTGTACGCGGTGGGCATCGTGAGGGTCATCCGCTTCTCGCCGGCCCGCAGGGGCAGGAGCTTGCCCATGGGGGCACCGGCGTGCGGATCGGGGACCAGGTCGGCCGGGGGGTCGGGAAGCAGGTGGCCCGGTGCGCCCTCGCGCAGGTCGCTCCCGGCGCTGCCGCACTGACTGAGCATCGCGCCGACCAGGAGCACTCCCGCCACCGCCGTGACACCGAGCCGCAGGAGCCGGCCGGGACCCGAGACGCTCATCCCGGCGGCCATGTCATCGCGCGCCCTGCGAGCAGGTGCAGGTGCGTGTGGAAGACCGTCTGACCGACGCCGGCACCGGTGTTGAACACCAGGCGGTAGTCGTCGTGACCCTCGGCTGCGGCGACCGCGGCGGCCGCGGTGACGAGCTCGGCGGAGGCCTCCGGGTCGCCGGCGGCGAGCGCGGCGGCGTTCGGGTAGTGGGCGCGCGGGACGACCAGGACGTGCGTGGGGGCCTGCCCGTTGATGTCACGGAACGCGACGGTGCGCTCGGTGACGTGCACGATCTCGCCCGGGATCTCTCCGGAGACGATCTTGCAGAACAGGCAGTCGCTCTCGACCGCGGACGTGTCAGACATGGAACGTGTTCCTCCCCCACACATCGTGTCACGAAACCCGTGGATCGCCGAGGTAAACCCCGAGGGGCGACCGCGCGTGCCACTAGCGTGATGACTCATGCAGCGGCGGGCACGGGAGCAGGCGCGGTGAAGCCGCGCGTGTCGTCGGGCCCCGCCTCGTGGGACGCCGACACCGCGCTCGAGGAGCTGTACGCCGCCCACTGGCGCCAGCTGGTCCGCCTCTCGGTCCTGCTGGTGCGCGACGTGGGCGCCGCCGAGGAGATCGTGCAGGACGCGTTCGT
>JAOPYB010000023.1 GCA_025964835.1 Nocardioides sp.
CCTCCTCCATGTCGGACAGCACCTGCTGGGCGATCCGGAACGCGGTGTTGGCGTCGGGGACGCCACAGTAGATGGCGGTCTGGAGCAGCAGCTCCTTGATCTCGTCGACCGTGAGCCCGTTCGTGCGCGCCGCCCGGACGTGCATCGCCAGCTCCTCGTGGTGGCCGCGGGCGACCAGTGCGGTGAGCGTGATCAGCGAGCGGCTCCGGCGGTCCAGGCCCGGGCGCGTCCAGATGCCGCCCCACGCGTACTGGGTGATGAGCTCCTGGAAGTCGCGGGTGAAGTCCGTGGTGCCGGCGACCGCGCGGTCGACGTGGGCGTCGCCCAGGACCTCGCGACGTACGACGTAGCCGGCGTCGCGGACCTCGCCGACGGTGCGCCCGTCGTCAGCCGCATCACGGTGGTGGTCCTCGGGCATGGGGTCTCCCAACAGGTGGTGGCGGATCAGCTGCGCGACAACGGCCGGCGCCTCGGCGGGCGCGAGGTGCGCGACGCCGTCGAGCTCGACGAGGACGCCGTCCTTGACGCCCTCGGCGATCTCGCGGAGCCCCTCGGTCGGCGTGACGCCGTCGTCGGCGCCCGCGACGGCGAGGACGGGTACGTCGATCTCCGCGAGCCGGCCGCGCACGTCGAAGTCCGCGAGGGCGCCGCAGACCTGGACGTAGCCGGCGTCGTCCGCGGCCTGGAGGGCGTGCAGCAGGGCGGAGCCCCGCTCGGGCTCGCGCTCGAGGAAGCCCGGGGCGAACCAGCGCTCGGCCGAGCCGGAGACCATGACCGGGGTGCCCGAGGCGCTGACCTGGCCCATCCGGGCGGTCCACTGCCCGGCGTCGCCGATCTTCGCGCCCGTGCACAGCAGCACCGCCGCCAGCACCCGGCCCGGGGCGTCGAGCAGCAGCTGGAGCCCGACGGCGCCACCGACGGAGTCACCCGCGTAGAAGAAGGCGCCGCCGGCCCGGTCGCGCTCGACGAGCAGGTCCTCGACGACGGCCAGCACCCCGGCCGCGAGCTCGGCCATCGTGAACGTCTCGTCCGGGACGGCCCGGTTGTGGCCGTGCCCGGGCAGGTCCCAGGCGACCACGTCGAAGGCATCGGTCAGGCCGGTCGCGCAGTCGCTCCACAGCGTGGTGGCCGAAGTGCCGAGCGACGGCCCGAGCACCAGCAGCGGGAGCTCGGCGCGGTTGCGGGCCCCGGTGAGCCGGACGGCGGTGATGCTCGGGGTCACGGGGTCTCCTCGAGGTGGGGTCGGCGGAGGGCGGGGACGCCGTCGGCGAGGACGCCCTCCGCGCGGGCCAGGGGCGCCTCGAGCAGGGCCTCGGTCGCGCCGAGGTAGGCGCCACCGCCCGGGGTGCCGGCGAGGTCGGCCATCGAGCGCTGCTCGGCGCGCGCGTCCTCGGCGGCCGCGGCCAGGGTCTCGGCCATCCGGTCGCCGTGCACCCGGAGTGCGCCGACCAGCTCGGTGGTCTGCTCGCCCGCCACGACGGTGCGGCGCAGCAGCGTGCGGAGCGTCGCCCACTCCGCGTGCCACGGGCCGGCCGACCGGTCGTCGGCGGACTCGGCCGCGGCGAGGTGCAGGGTCGCCCCGAGCTGGGGAGTCGTCAGCGCGGCGCGCCGCACCAGCGTGGACAGCACCGGGTTGGCCTTGTGCGGCATCGTCGAGGAGCCGCCGCCCGTGCCCTCGGCGAGCTCGCCGATCTCGGGGCGCGACAGGGTGAGCACGTCGTTGGCGATCCGCCCCCAGGCGTCGGTGCAGCGGACCGACGCGTCGCCCAGCCGGGTGATCGTCGACCGTGACGTGTGCCAGGGGGTGGACGGCGTGAGGCCGAGCCCGGTGGCCAGCTCGAGGGCCAGGCCGGTCGCGGTCCGCACCGGGTCGGGCAGGTGGGCGGCGAGCTCCACGGTCGCCGCGAGCGTCCCGGCCGCACCCCCGACCTGCACCGGCAGGACCAGCGCCGCCACCTCGTCGTACGCGTCGAGGACGCCCGTGAGCCAGCCGGCGACCTTGAGGCCGAACGTGGTGGGGACGGCGTGCTGGGTGAGGGTGCGCGCCACCATCGGCGTCGCGCGGTGGGTCTCCGCCAGCCCGGCCAGCAGCCGCACCTGCTCGCGCAGCGCGAGGCGGATGCGCGCGACCGCCTCGCCGGCGCAGACCATCAGGGCGGTGTCGACGACATCCTGGCTGGTCAGCCCGCGGTGCAGCCACCGGGCGGCCTCCGGGTGACCCTCGCGCAGGCCGTCGCGCAGCAGGGACACCAGCGCCATCGCCGGGTTGCCGCCGCTCTCCGACTCGTTCGCCAGCCACTCGGTGTGCCCGGGCGACACCAGGCCGCGCAGGTCGCTCGCCGCCGCCGAGGCGGGCGCGATCCCGGTGCCGACGAGGGCGTCCAGCCAGAGCTGCTCGACGGCGACCATCGCCGCGAGCAGCGCCTCGTCCGAGAAGAGGTCCCCGGCGCGCTGGTCACCGGGCCAGAAGAGATCCGTCATGGGTTCAGTGTCGGGGATACGCGAGGAAGACGGTCTCACGGTCTCCCTGCAGCCGCACGTCGAACACGAAGCCGCGGTCGTCGGCGGTGGCCACCAGCGTCGCGCGGTCCTCGGGGTCGAGGGAGGCGAGCAGCGGGTCGGCCGCGAGCGCGTCGTCGTCGCCCGGGAGGTAGGCCCGGGTGAGGAGCCGGTTGAGCAGGCCGCGGGCGAAGACGGTCACGGCGAGGTACGGCGCGGCGCCGGCCACCGTCGGCCCGGGCACCAGCGTGGAGAAGGAGTAGTGCCCGGTGCTGTCGGTGCTGGCCCGGCCCCAGCCCGTGAACGTGAAGCCGTCGCGGTGCAGCGAGCCCGCCTCCCGGAGGATCGCGCCGTCCGGTCCGGCCTGCCAGATCTCGAGCAGCGCATCGGGGACCGGGTCCCCCGCACCGTCGAGCACCCGGCCGTGGAACCGGACTGCCTCCGGGTGGGTCGGCGGGACCAGCTCGCTGCCGCCGTCGTACGGCAGGGCGTAGCCGAAGAACGGTCCGATCGTCTGGCCGGGCGTGGGCGCCAGGTCCCCGGTGGGGCGGCTCATGCGTGGTCTCCCTCGGTGTCGCTCTCGAGCGGCGTGCGGTCGCTGCCGGTCAGCACGATGTCCCAGCGGTAGCCGGTGGCCCACTCGTGGCTCGTCACCTCGTGGTCGTAGGTCGCGACCAGCCGGTCGCGCGCGGCCTGGTCGGTGATCGCCTGGTAGATCGGGTCGAGGGCGAAGAGCGGGTCGCCCGGGAAGTACATCTGGGTGATCATCCGCTGCGTGAACTCGGTGCCGAAGACCGAGAAGTGGATGTGGGCCGGGCGCCAGGCGTTGCGGTGGTTCTTCCACGGGTAGGGGCCGGGCCTGATCGTGGTGAACGCGTACGTCCCGTCGGCGTCGGTGAGGCACCGGCCGACGCCGGTGAAGTTGGGGTCGATCGCGGCCGGGTGCTGGTCGCGCTTGTGGATGTAGCGGCCGCCGGCGTTGGCCTGCCAGATCTCGACGAGCTGGTGGC
>JAOPYB010000064.1 GCA_025964835.1 Nocardioides sp.
ACCTCATCACCGAGCTCGCGAACGAGAGCAAGCGTGACGACGTCCCGGCCTTCCGCGCCGGCGACAACATCAAGGTCCACGTGAAGGTCGTCGAGGGCAGCCGCTCCCGTGTCCAGGTCTTCCAGGGCGTCGTGCTCCGCGTGCAGGGCTCCGGCATCGGCCGCACCTTCACCGTCCGCAAGGTCTCGTTCGGCGTCGGCGTCGAGCGCACGTTCCCGCTGAACTCGCCGATCTTCGAGCAGATCGAGATCGTCACCCGCGGTGACGTCCGTCGCGCCAAGCTCTACTACCTGCGCAACCTGCGCGGCAAGAAGGCGAAGATCAAGGAGCGTCGCGAGGTCTGAGCCGGGCCCAGACAGACGCTCGTTACGCTCAACGCGTGACATCCGAGGACCGCGACCACACGTCCCTCGTCGACATCGACGAGACGGGGTCGCGGTCTTCGCGTTCCACGACGACCTCCACCGCGACTCCCAGGGCGCACCTGCCCGTTTGGCAGGAGACGCTGCTGCTGCTCGGCGTCGCCCTGGTGCTGGCGATCGTGGTCAAGGCGCTGTTCGTGCAGGCCTTCTACATCCCCTCGGAGTCCATGGAGCCCGGCCTGGTCAAGAACGACCGGATCCTCGTCGAGAAGACGTCGTACTGGTTCGGCGGCACGCCCCAGCGTGGCGACGTCGTCGTCTTCGAGGACCCGGGCGGCTGGCTCACGCCCGACGAGGTCGCGGGCCCCGCCAACCCGGTCACGAAGGTGCTCTCGCGAGTCGGCCTCTACCCGGCCGGCGGGCACCTCGTGAAGCGCGTGATCGGCGTCGCCGGCGACACGATCACGTGCTGCGACGCCCGCGGACGGATCTCGGTCAACGGCACCCCGTTGAACGAGAAGTCCTACGCCCGGCTCGACGGCGCCGACTGCTACGGCCCGATGACCAGCACCTGCGACTGGACCTCCGGCCCGGTCCCGGCGGGCCACGTCTTCGTGATGGGCGACAACCGGCACCACTCCGCGGACTCCACCGTCCACATGTGCCGCTCCGACGAGACCGACTGCGTCCCGGGCGACGAGTTCGTGCCCACGGACCTGATGGTCGGCAAGGTGTTCGTGCTGGTGTGGCCCCGTGACCACGTCCGCTGGGTGCAGCGCCCCGCCACCTTCGCGGCCGTCCCGGACGCCTCGTGAGTGCCGCCCATGAGTGACCTGCCGCGGGGCTCGACCGTGCGTCGCGACGCCGGCCTGTACGGCTACGAGCGCACCCTGCGCCGCCACGGCATCGAGCCGATCGCCGGGGTCGACGAGGCCGGGCGCGGAGCGTGCGCCGGACCTCTGGTGGCCGGCGCCGCGATCCTGCCCGCGGGGAAGGCGGGCATCATCCCGGGGCTCGCGGACTCCAAGCTGCTCAGCGAGAAGGCCCGGGAGCGCTGCTACGCGCACATCGTGAAGCGCGCGCTGGCCTGGTCGGTCGTGGTGATCTCCCACGAGGAGTGCGACGCGCTGGGCATGCACGTCGCCAACATCGAGGCGCTCCGTCGTGCGGTCGCGCTCCTCGACCTGCCGCCGTCGTACGTCCTCACCGACGGGTTCCCCGTCGACGGCCTCGGCGTGTCCGGACTGGCGGTCTGGAAGGGCGACCGGGTGGCCGCCTGCATCGCCGCCGCGTCGGTGCTGGCCAAGGTGACGCGGGACCGGATGATGTGCGAGCTCGACCGCGACTGGCCGGCGTACGACTTCAAGACGCACAAGGGCTACATCACCGACGTGCACTCCGCCGCGCTGCTCGAGCACGGACCCTCCCCGGTGCACCGGATGCGGTTCGTGAACGTACGGCGGGCCGCGGGGCTCGAGCCCTACCCCGACGTGCAGAATGAGCTCGTGGAGGAGCTGCGATGAGTGCCGAGGACCTCGAGAAGTACGAGACCGAGATGGAGCTCACCCTCTATCGCGAGTACCGCGACGTCGTCGCGATCTTCAAGTACGTCGTCGAGACCGACCGGCGCTTCTACCTGTGCAACCAGGTGGACGTGAAGGCCCGTACCGAGGCCGGGGACGTGTTCTTCGAGGTCTCGATGAGCGACGCGTGGGTGTGGGACATGTACCGACCGGCGCGCTTCGCCAAGAACGTCAAGGTGCTGACCTTCAAGGACGTCAACGTCGAGGAGCTCCAGCCGGCGGAGATCGACCCGCCGAAGGCCTGACCCGCCGGTCCAGACCACCCGCCGGTCGCGTGCGCGAAATCGTGTCAAGCCTTCGTTCCGGGCCCGGTGCCGATCTAACGTCCAGCATGAGGACGGTGGGGGCCGTCGACGAGTCGAGCGCGCACGTGGGGGGTCGGATGTCTGCCTGCGGTGGCACGCCCCGACGCCCCGAGACGGGCGCGGCGGCGGTCGAGGGCGCGCTGGTGAGCGCCTTCGTGCTGATCCCGCTCCTCGCCGGGGTCCTGCTCTGGGGCTCGCACTTCTGGAAGGAGCAGCAGGTCTCGCTCTACCCACCGCGCCTGAGCCAGTCGCTGGCGGTCGGGACCTGCACGGCCTCGGAGATCTCGGCGCGCGTCACGTCGTCGGCGGCGGAGGCGATCTTCGCCCTCAACGCCACGACGCTCAACGGGCTGGGCATCACCAGCGCCGGCGACCTGGCGTCGTACCTCGCGGTGACGGTGACGTCGCTTCCCGACGTGGGGGCCGACGTCACGGTCAGCCTCAGCATCCCTGGTGAGGGCGCGATCGGCGGGCTGGTGCCCGGAAGCGACGCGATCCTGGCCGACCTCACGCAGCGGCTCAGCTACGTGACGGTCACGACGGGCTCGAGCAGCGGGACGGGGTGCTACCCGTGAGCCGGGGACGCGACGACGAGCGCGGTGCGATCGCCGTGATCACGGCCGTCGCCTCGGTGCTGTTGTTCGCGGTGGCGGCGCTGACGGTGGACATCGGGAACGCGTGGGCGGTGCGCGGGCTGCTCCAGGTGCAGGCGGACAGCGCCGCCGTGTACGCCGCGGACGCGCTGCCCGTCACGACGTCGGGCTCCAGCGCGGCGAGCTCGCAGCTGACGGTGGCGAAGCGGGTCGCCTACCAGGTCGTGTGCCACCCCGTGCGTGGACAGCGGTCGGCGAACCCGGCCATGCCCGCGACGTGTCCGTCGTCCCCCACGGACACCTCCCTGAACTCCTACGCCCAGTCGCTGCTGGACTCAGGTGCCGTCAGCTTCCCCACGACCACCCAGGTCACGGTCGTCTCTCCCACGGCCCGGGTGGACTTCGGCCTCGGTGCCGTTGCGGGGGCGGACGGCACCACCGAGGCCAAGACGGCCACCGCCCGGGTCTACTCGCCGGGCACCGCGGCGCCGATCGCCCTGTCGCTCCAGTGCGCCCTGAGCGCTGCCGGGACGGTCCCGGGGTTCGGCGACCTCGCCAGCAGCACGGTCCCGCTCAACTACGTCGCCGCCGGTGCGCTCGGCCCGGCCTCGAGCGCCGAGCCCGACTCGGCCACGACGCTGGCGAACCTGCAGCCGGGGGCCGCGGGCAACATCCTCGGGGCGCTCACACCCGCGAGCACCACCCAGGGGTCGACCGCCGCGGTCTCGACGTCGCTCACCTTCCCCTCCACGGTGGCCGGGTCGGCGGCCGCCCTGGGCGGCACCTACTCCCTCCGGTTCTACCGGGGCACGGACCACTACGACACCGCGTCGGTCGGGTACACCGCGGCGGGCGCCTCGCCGGTGACCATCCCCACGACCGTGCGGGACACCGCCGGCACCTGGTACGTCCAGGCCAACGTGGCGCCCAGCGCTCCCGCCGGCGGGTCGGCACGCTGGACCACGGCCGGCAGCCACCAGACGTTCACGGTGAACCCGCCGGCCGGCCTGACGAGCCTCACGGCGTGCGGGAACCTCGTGGACAGCCCCCGGGCCGACACCAACAACACCGTGGGTGCGGCCGGGGCCCTGCGCAAGAACATCGTGGAGGGGCTCGACCACGCCCTCACCACGCACCCGGCGCTGGTGACGCTGAGCCCGCCCGCGACCGTCAACGCCACCAGCGTGGTGGGGGTGCTCAACAGCGGGCTGGTCAACTGCACGTCCTCACCGAGCTCGGTGTCCGACACGGACGCCACCCGCTCCGAGCCGCTGGCCAACTGCGTGACGGTGGCGACGGACGGTGCGCGGGCCACCGAGTTCACGGAGGGCTTCGTCGGCGACACGACGGGCGCCTTCAAGGGACGGCTGAACTGCTCGGTGGACCCGACGTCGTGCGCGCACGGGTCGTTCGCGCTCAGCGGGTTCCCGGGCCAGACGTACAACGACGACACGCTCACGGACTACGCCGCGCACGCCGGACTGCTCAGCTCGACGCTCTTCTGGGGGCTGTCGACGTACCTCACCGACGAGGTGCCGGCGGTGACCCCGCCGTCCAGCGCACTGGACTCCGACCTCTACGAGTCGCCCCGGTTCATGTGGGTGGCCGTGGCGAGCCGGACAGTGGGCGCGACCGGCTGCACCCAGTGTCCCGTCCTCACGTTCCGCCCGCTGTTCATCACCCAGCAGCAGCCCACGGGGATGGCCGCCGTCGACTCCCTCATCTCACAGCTCACGGTGGCGGCCGGCTCGTTGTCCGCCGCCATCACGTCGATGCTGTTCCCGTGGCTGTCCTCCTCCGCCACGTCGAGCGACCACGGCGTGGTCATGGACGGCACCAGCCTGCGCGCCCTCCGCTTCCAGACCATCGAGCCCACCGCGCTGCCGGTGCCGCCCCTGGACTACGACGGGCCGGTGACCGACTACCTCGGCACAGGTCCCAAGGTGATCAGGGTGGTCCAGTGACCAGGGGGCGCCGTACGTCCCGCGGCGGGCAGCGCGGCGTCAGCGTCGTCGAGTTCGCGCTCGTCTTCTGCTTCGTCGTCTTCCCGCTGATGCTCGGGATCATCCAGTACGGCTACCACTACTGGGCCCTGGAGACCGCCTCGGCGACGGCCCGCGAGGCGGCCAGACGGATGGCGGTGGGCACCCAGGAGGCCTGCACGACCACCGAGGCCGTCGAGCGGCTGCGCGGGCCGGCCGTCGGGTCCTCGAGCCCGACCGCCCAGGTCGGCTACCCGACCACCCGGGCGGTCGGCAACACCGTGACGGTGACGGTGTCCCTGCAGTCCCTCGACATCGGCCTGCCGTTCCTCCCGCTGCCCGACGGCGGCCGGATCACCCAGGTCGCCCAGGCCCGGATCGAGAACGTGCCGAGCGCCGACCTCACCTGCTGACGGTCGGCGTCCGACCGGTTCCCGGGCCACCTTCCGTGCACAACCGGGCGTCCGGCGGGTGAGCTCCACAGGTCGCTCCGGCAGCCCGCGCCGCTGTCCGTCATCCCGGGCAGGGTGGCGGCATGGAGCTCACGACATGACGGGCACGGCTGCGGCGGCGATCAGGCAGGCCCTCGGGGCGTACGGCGAGTCGCTCGCCGCCCGGCACCTGGTCGGGCAGGGGATGGTGCTGCTCGAGCGCAACTGGCGCTGCGACGCGGGCGAGATCGACCTGGTCCTGCGCGACGGAGACGTGCTCGTGGTGTGCGAGGTCAAGACCCGCAGCAGCACGCGTTGTGGCACGCCCCACGAGGCGGTCACCGACATCAAGGTCGCGCGGCTGCGCCGGCTCGCCTGCCGGTGGCTGGCGGACCGGGGCGTGGCGGTGCAGGATATCCGGATCGACATGGTCGCGATCCTCCGACCGCGGCGCGGTGCCTCGCTCATCGACCACGTGCGCGGGATCGGCTGATGCCCTTCGCGACCGCCCACACGGTCTCCCTGCACGGAGCCCTGGGCCACCTGATCGACGTGCAGACCGACGTGTCGCCGGGCCAGGTCGGCACCACGCTCGTCGGGCGCCCCGACGCCTCCCTCAACGAGGCCCGCGACCGCTGCCGGATGGCGATCATCAACAGCCACCTCGACTGGCCGTCGACCCGGCGGATCACGATCCTGCTCTCGCCGGCCGA
>JAOPYB010000097.1 GCA_025964835.1 Nocardioides sp.
TCGAGGTCTACCGCGACCACGGCATCCTCATCGAGGTCGACGGGATGGGTGAGGTCTCAGACGTGACCGCCCGCATCTTCGACGCGCTCGACATCGTTCCCCAGAGCTGACCCGGGTGTCGTTCCTCGACCGCGGGATCCAGATCAAGACCCCCGAGCAGATCGCCGGCATGCGAGTGGCCGGCCTGGTCGTCGGGGAGACCCTGGAGCTCCTGCGCGGGAGCGTGCGCGCCGGCACCACGACCGGTGAGCTCGACGCGATCGCCGAGGACAACATCCGCTCCTCGGGCGGCACCCCGTCGTTCAAGGGCTACCACGGCTTCCCGGGGTCGATCTGCGCCTCGGTCAACGACGAGGTCGTGCACGGCATCCCGGGTGAGCGCGTACTGGCCGACGGCGACGTCGTCTCCATCGACTGCGGCGCCATCGTCGATGGCTGGCACGGCGACGCCGCCATCACGGTGGCCATCGGTGAGGTGCCTGCCGAGGTCACCGAGCTGATGCGGGTCACCGAGGAGGCCATGTGGCGCGGGATCGCCGCCGCTCGGCTCGGTGGCCGGGTCACGGACATCTCGCACGCCGTCGAGTCCCACGTCCGCAGCCAGGGTTGCTACGGCATCCTCGAGGACTACGTCGGTCACGGCATCGGCTCCGAGATGCACCAGCCGCCCAACGTGCCCAACTTCGGCAAGCCGGGGCGCGGACCCAAGCTCGTGCAGGGGCTGGCCCTGGCGGTGGAGCCGATGATCACCCTCGGCGGCAAGGACACCGTCCTGCTCGAGGACGACTGGACGGTCATCACCGCGGACGGCACCTGGGCCGCCCACTTCGAGAACACGTTCACCCTGACCCCCCAGGGTGCGTGGGTGCTCACGGCCCTGGACGGCGGCGAGTCGGCCCTCCGGGCCCTCGGCGTCCCCTTCGGGGGGCGCTGACCCGGATTTCGCCCATCGGGCGAAGCGTGGGAGACTGGACCCACCAGGAGGGGAGTATTCCCCCGCGGTGGTGTCGTCAGTACGGCCCGGACCCCAGGTCCGGACCCGGTGCCATCGGCTCGCAGCCCGAGCGGAAGAGACCTCCGGAGATCGACCGGCCCACGCGCGAGGCGCGCGGGCGTCATAGGCCACTCCGGAGGAGAAGTTTTCTCGATGAATGCCATTCTGGGCGACTCGGTCGCCTCGCCCCTCGTCTGGGCCATCACCATCGCGGTGACCCTGGGCCTCCTCTTCGTCGACCTCGTCGTGATCGCGCGCCGACCGCACGAGCCGACGATGGCGGAGGTGAGCCGCCACCTGGCCTTCTTCATCGGCCTCGCCGTGGCCTTCGGCGGCGCTCTGTGGCTCTTCGCCGAGCCGCACGCCCTCTCGGCGAACCCGGGGCCGGAGTTCTTCGCCGGCTGGCTGACGGAGTACTCGCTGTCGATCGACAACCTGTTCATCTTCATCATCATCATGGCGAACTTCTCCGTCCCCCGGCGCTACCAGCAGACCGCACTGATGATCGGGATCGTGCTGGCCCTGCTGATGCGCGCGGTCTTCATCGTGGTCGGCGCCGCGGCCATCAACGAGTTCAGCTGGGTCTTCTACGTCTTCGGTGCGTTCCTCCTGTGGACGGCCGTCAAGCTGGCCAGGCAGGGCAGCAACGACGACGACCAGGAGGAGTACGAGGAGAACCGGCTGGTCCGCTTCGCGGAGAAGCGGCTGCCCGCCACGAGCGAGTGGAACGGCACGAAGCTCTTCACGAAGGAGAACGGCAAACGGCTGATCACGCCGATGTTCCTGGTGGTGCTCACGCTCGGGACGACCGACCTGCTCTTCGCCCTCGACTCGATCCCGGCGATCTACGGCCTCACCCAGGACCCCTACCTCGTCCTCACCGCGAACGTCTTCGCGCTGATGGGTCTGCGCCAGCTGTACTTCCTGATCGGCGGCCTGCTGCGCCGGCTCATCTACCTGTCCTACGGACTGGCGATCCTGCTGGGCTTCATCGGCGTGAAGCTCGTGCTGCACGCGATGCACGAGAACGAGCTGCCCTTCATCAACGGCGGCGAGCACGTCGGCTGGGCGCCGGACATCCCGATCTGGCTCTCCTTGGTGATCATCGTCGGCACCCTGGCGGCCACCGCCGTCATCAGTTTGGCGGTCTCGTCGCGGATGACCCAGGAGGAGATCGACGCCCGGACGATCTCCCTGGGGCCCGGCGAGGACTGATCGCGGAATGCGCGGACCCTCCGGCGGGTTGTGATCGGGGTGAGCGAACCGCGTCTGGCCCTGTCCGTCCTCGATCTCGCACCCGTGCGGACCGACCAGACCACCGGTGACGCCCTCGCGGCGACCATCTCCCTGGCCCGCACCGCCGACGAACTGGGCTACCGCCGCTACTGGCTGGCCGAGCACCACAACATGCCGGCCGTGGCGGCCACGAACCCGCCGGTCCTGATCGCGATGGTCGCGGGGGCCACCGGACGGATCCGCGTGGGTTCGGGCGGAGTCATGCTCCCCAACCACGCCCCGCTGGTGATCGCCGAGCAGTTCGCCCTGCTCGAGGCGGCGTACCCGGGTCGGATCGACCTGGGGATCGGCCGCGCGCCGGGCAGCGACCCGGTCACCAGCTTCGCACTGCGCCACGGCGCCGGCGGGGTGAGCGAGGAGGCGGTCAACCGCTTCCCGGAGTACGTCGACAACGTGCTGGCCATGATGGACGCCAACGGGGTGGGGCTGGCCGTCAACGGACGCACGCACCCGCTGCGGGCGACCCCGGTGGCCACCTCCGTGCCGACCATCTGGCTGCTCGGCTCCTCGGACTACTCGGCGCGGCTGGCGGCGGAGAAGGGCATGCCCTACGTCTTCGCCCACCACTTCTCCGGGTCGGGCACCGCGGCGGCCCTCGACCTGTACCGGACCCACTTCCGGCCCTCGCCCGACCTCGACGAGCCCCGCACGTTCCTCACGGTCAACGCGTCCGTCGCCACTTCCCGGGAGGAGGCGGAGCGCCTAGCCCTCCCGCAGCTGCTGGCGATGTTGGCCCTGCGGACCGGTCAGCCGCTCGCCGCGCAGCGGATGGTGGAGGAGGCCGAGAAGGTCGAGGTCTCCGAGGCGCACCGGGGACTGCTCGACGCCATGCGCTCGCGCTGGGTCATCGGCGACCCCGGCCAGGCCCGCGCAGCGGTCGCCGAGCTGGCCGCGACGTACGGCGTCGACGAGGTCATGGTGCACCCCGTCGCGGGGGCCCACGAGGGCAGTTCGCCGGGCTCCAGCGAGGCCCGCGAGGAGACGCTTCGCCTGCTCGTGGGGTAGGTCGACACGATTGGTGTTTCCGGGCCGTTTCCCCGTAAACTGGCGTGTCGGCCCAACGTGGGTCTGTTTCGTGGTGCCTCACGGCTGCCCGGACCACCTTTCGAGGCGCTCAGTGAGCGGCTCGCACGCGTGCCCGGGAAGAGGCGCAGGGAGCAACTTCACGAGGTCCACCGGCGCCCCGTTCGCGGAGTGCCGGAGGTTCCCGGGCCACCTGGACACCGGACCGAACCGGCCGCCCAGTGCACCGAACGGTAGACAAACGACCGACAGATTGTGGAGGACATGCCGAAGAAAGAAGGCGTGATCGAGCTCGAGGGCACCATTACGGAGGCCCTGCCGAATGCGATGTTCCGTGTGGAGCTGAGCAACGGGCACAAGGTGCTCGCCCACA
>JAOPYB010000105.1 GCA_025964835.1 Nocardioides sp.
GCGACCTGCTCGTCGACATCCTGCGCGACCCGGCCTTCCTGGCCGGGGACGTGAGCACGGCCTTCCTCGAGGGCTTCATCCACACCGGGTCGGAGAGGGAGGCCGAGATCGCCTCCGTCGCCGCGGCGCTGGCTCTGGCCGAGCAGGCGAAGGCGCGCCGTACGGTCCAGCAGGGCATGCCGGTCGCCTGGCGCAATGTCCCGTCCCAGCCCCAGCGCACCTGGTTCGAGGGCTACCTCGTCGAATGGTGGGGCGGGCGTGACGGCTATGCGGTGGCCGGCCACACGGTCGTGGCGGCGACAGCGACGTCGGTCACGCTCGAGACCGATGGCCTGCGCACGGCCTTCCAGGTCGCGGTGCACGGGGACGTCGTCGAGATCGACTCGCCTCGTGGTCACTTCCGGCTCGAGCGGATCCCCCGCTTCATGGACCCGGCCGATGCCGTCGCGTCCGGCAGCCTGCTGGCACCGATGCCGGGCACCGTCGTCAGCGTGGCAGTCGAGCTCGGCGCCGCCGTGGTCGCCGGGCAGCCCGTCCTCGTGCTCGAGGCGATGAAGATGCAGCACACCGTGAGTGCGCCGTACGCCGGCATGGTCACCCAGATCGACGTCAGGCCCGGAACCCAGGTCGCCGCCGGCGAGGTCCTGGCGGTCGTGGAGGAAGGGTGAATCGCCTACTCGGCTCGGACCAACACCTGGAGGAACTCGTGGTTCACGAAGAGCCTCTCCCGGCCGACCTTCTCATCTTGGAGCAGGCCGGCATCGACCAGGGCGTGCAGCCAGGTCGAGGCTGTTTGACGGGTCACGTCACAGCGTCCGACGACGTCGGAGATCCGGCAGTACGGCTGCTCGAAGAGAAGGGCCAACAGTTGCGCGTCACGTCCTCCGATGGTGGCGGCGCGTGCCCGCTCGCCGATCTCTTCCTGGCAGGCGCGAATGGCGTTGATCTTCCGAACCGTCGAGACAGCCGAGTCCCGGACGACGTCGAGCATGTAGAGGATCCATTCCTCCCAGCCACCTTCGGCAGTGACGCCGCGCAGCAATCGGTAGTAGTCGTTCTTGCGGGCGATGATCGAACGCGAGAGATACAGGATGGGCTGGTCCAGCAGCCCGGCCTCCATGAGCAGCAGGATGTTGATGACGCGTCCTGTTCGTCCGTTGCCGTCGTGGAAGGGGTGGATCGCCTCGAACTGGTAGTGAGCGACTGCCATGCGCACCAGGGGGTCGAGGTCGTCGCCAGCGTGGATGAAGCGTTCCCAAGCACTGAGCTTGTCGCGAATCAGGGACTTTCCCTCGGGTGGGGCGTACACAACCTGGCCCGTACCGGGATTGGCGATCCGGGTGCCAGGCACAGCTCGGACGTCCATCTCCCGTCCTTGGAGGCGCGAACAGATCAGGCTCGCGGTCCGGCCGGTCAGCGGCCGGGAGCGGATCGCGTCCACTCCTGCGAAGAGCGCGGTTCGGTACCTGAGCGCTTCCTTGGTCGCATGGTCACCGCCGCCGATTTCGACGTGCTTGAAGAGCTCATCGGCGGTCGTCACGATGTTCTCGATCTCGGAGCTGGCCTGTGCCTCCAGCAGCGGGACGGCATAGATCAAGACGGCGGGATTGGGCAGGATTCGGCCCGCCTCCGCCACTGTGGCGAGGGCGGCTCGGGTTTCGATCGCCGCCTTCAACACGACGCGAGGCTCGAGGTCGACGCCTGTAGGAGGGAGGTCGGGGAGGTCGTTGAAGGGAATCTGCGGATCCCAGGCCATGTGTTCGGTCACCCAACCCATTCGGAAAACATGTTAAACGTTTGAGAAAAGATTAACACGTATCGCCGACCTGGTGGTTGCGTTGAACAGATCCACACCGCGAAGCGGCGCCCACCGACACACCCGAGGAGAAGCATGATCACGTTCAGCGAGTCCGACGAGCGCAAGGCGCTGCGCAGGGAGGTGGCGCGGCTGGCCAAGGGCTACGGCCGCGAGTACTTCACGAAGCAGGCGCGCAGCGGCGGCAAGACGACCGACCTGTGGCTGGAGATCGGGAAGAACGGCTACCTCGGGATCAACATCCCCGAGGAGTACGGCGGCGGCGGTGGCGGCATCGGCGACGTCGCGGCCGTCTGCGAGGAGCTGGCGGCCCAGGGCTGCCCGCTGCTGATGATGGTCGTCAGCCCGGCCATCTGCGGCACCGTGATCAGCCGCTACGGCACCGAGGAGCAGAAGCGGAAGTGGCTGCCCGGCATCGCCGACGGCACGAGCACGATGGCGTTCGCGATCACCGAGCCCGACGCCGGGACGAACTCCCACAACATCACGACGACGGCCCGGCGCGACGGCGACGAGTGGGTGCTCAACGGCCGCAAGATCTACATCTCCGGCGTCGACGAGGCCGACAACGTGCTCGTCGTGTCGCGCACCGAGGACGCAAAGACCGGCAAGCTCAAGCCCTGCCTCTTCGTGGTCCCGACCGACGCGGCCGGCTTCGAGTACCAGCCGATCCCGATGGAGATCGTCAGCCCCGAGCTGCAGTTCCAGGTGTTCATCGACGACGTCC
>JAOPYB010000109.1 GCA_025964835.1 Nocardioides sp.
GTGACCTGCTCGGAGTCGTGCACGGCGTCGGCGTCGGGGTCCCCCACGACCGTCCCGGCCGTGACCACCGTGCCCTCGTCCACGATCGCCCAGTCCACGACGGCGCCGCCCTCCACGACGCAGTCCGCGAACACGACGCTGTTGCGGACCACGGCTCCCTCCTGCACCACGACGCCGGGCCCGAGCACGCTGCGGTGCACCTCGCCCCAGACCCGGCAGCCGGGTGAGAGCAGGCTGTCGGTGACGGCCGCACCGGCCAGCACCCGGGCCGGCACGCGCTGCGGCTGCCGGGTCAGGATCGGCCAGTCCAGGTCGCCGAACAGGCCCTGGTCGTCGAGCAGCACGTCCTGGTGGGCTGCGAGGTACTTGTTGGGCTTGCCGAGGTCGCGCCAGTAGCCGGGCATCGGGTGCACGACCGCGCGGCCGCGGTCGACGAACCGTGGGACCAGCGTCTCGCCGAAGTCGCCCAGGTCGTTGTCGTCCGGGTCCTCGTCGACCGACAGCTCGGAGTGCAGCTCCTCGAGCACCGAGACCAGCACCTGCGCGTCGTACACGAAGATCTCGGTGGCCACCGTCGTGGTCGTCGGCTGCTCGGGCTTGTAGGCGAAGCCGGTCACGGCACCCGAGCCGTCGGACTCCACGGTGGCGTGGTCGACCGCCTCGGCGAGGTCGACCTCGGTGGTGACGATCGTGCACTCGGCACCGTGCGCGCGGTGGGTGGCCAGCGCGTCGGCGAAGTCGAAGCGGTAGACGTGGTCGGCGCTCAAGACGATGACCACGTCGGGGGCGGCCCGGCGGATCTGGTCGCGCATCCGGTAGAGCTCGTCGGCGTTGCCCTGCGCGAAGCCCTCGTCGTCCGCGGAGCCGGTCCCCTCCTGGGGCATCACCACCGCGAACCCGCCGCGGCTGCGGTCCAGGTCCCAGGGACGCCCGCCGGCGACCGCCTCCTGCAGGCTGCCGCCCTGGTACTGCAGCGACAGCCAGACGTCGCTGATCCCGCTGTGCGCGAGGTTGGAGAGCGGGAAGTCCACCAGCTGGTGGACCCCGGCGAACGGCAGGGCGGGCTTGGCGCGCTCCCGGGTGAGGACGTCCATCCGTCCTCCGGCGCCGCCGGCCTGGACGATGGCGAGGATGCGCTCGCGTGGGGAAGCCATCGCTGCATCGTCGCACGGTGTGACGAATGTCCGACCGGGGAGGGGCGGGGTGGAGGGCCAAGCAGGCTCAGGGGTGGGTAGTTTGTTTCCGTGGCCACACAGACAACGGCGGCGCGGACCCTCGTCACGACCCCCCGCTCGACCCGATCGACCATCTTCCTGAAGATCCTCAGCGCCGTCAGCGGCCTGCTCTTCATCGCCTTCGTGCTCGCGCACATGTACGGCAACCTCAAGGCGTTCGGCGGCCACGACTCCTTCGACGCCTACGCCCACCACCTGCGGGTCCTCGGCGAGCCGATCCTGCCGTACGCCGGGGCGCTGTGGATCCTCCGCGCGGTGCTCATCCTCTCGCTCGTCGTGCACGTCGCCGCGGCGGTCGCGCTGTGGCGCCGCTCCGCGGCCGCGCGCCCGGTCAAGTACGCCATGCGGAAGTACCGCTCCAGCAGCTTCTCGAGCCGCACGATGCGCTGGGGCGGCCTGACCATCCTGCTGTTCCTGGTCTGGCACCTGATCAACTTCTCGATCGGCCGCGTCAACCCCCAGGGCGGCGCCACCAACGACCCCTACAACTTGCTGGTCGACACCTTCGACGTCTGGTGGATGACGATCATCTACCTCCTCGCGATGGTGGCCCTCGGTCTCCACCTGCACCACGGCACCTGGTCGTCGCTGCAGACCCTGGGGTGGACCGGCAGCCCCCGTGCCCGCACGCGGGCCAAGGCGGCCGGTTGGGTGGTGGCCGTCGTGATCGCCGGCGGCTTCTCGCTGGTGCCCCTGTTCGTGCTCTTCGGCGTCATCACCAAGTAAGGGATCCACATGGCCGACAAAAGCCCCCACCAGCCCGCCAGCCCCACCAACCTCGACAACGTCGCCGACGAAGGCTTCGACAGCGGCTCGGACACCGGTGCCGGCAACGGTCGGTCGCTGCCGTCCGGTGCGCTGAACAAGCCGTCGGTGCAGCTCTCGGACGACGCCCGGGGCTACTACGTCCCCGGGGAGCCGATCCGGGACGAGAAGGCCCCCGACGGCCCGATCTCCGAGCGGTGGGGCAAGCGGCAGTTCGAGGCCAAGCTGGTGAACCCCGCCAACCGCCGCAAGATCGACATCATCATCGTCGGCACCGGGCTGGCCGGCGGCGCTGCCGCGGCGACCCTCGGCGAGGCCGGCTACAACGTCAAGGTGTTCTGCTACCAGGACTCCCCGCGCCGGGCGCACTCGATCGCCGCGCAGGGCGGGATCAACGCGGCGAAGAACTACAAGGAGGACGGCGACTCCGTCCAGCGGCTGTTCTACGACACCGTCAAGGGCGGCGACTACCGCTCCCGGGAGTCCAACGTCTACCGGCTGGCCGAGGTCAGCGGCAACATCATCGACCAGTGCGTGGCCCAGGGCGTGCCCTTCGCCCGTGAGTACGGTGGCCTGCTCGACAACCGCTCCTTCGGTGGCGTCCAGGTCTCCCGCACCTTCTACGCCCGCGGCCAGACCGGCCAGCAGCTGCTGATCGGGGCCTACCAGGCCCTGGAGCGCCAGGTCGCGGCCGGCACGGTCACGCAGTTCACCCGCCACGAGATGCTCGAGCTGGTGATGGTAGACGGCAAGGCCCGCGGGATCATCGCCCGCAACATGGTGACCGGCGAGATCGAGACCCACCTCGCGGACGTCGTCGTCCTGGCCAGCGGTGGTTACGGCAACGTGTTCTACCTGTCCACGAACGCGATGGGCTCCAACGTCACGGCGACCTGGCGGGCCCACCGCAAGGGCGCCTACTTCGGCAACCCCTGCTACACGCAGATCCACCCGACCTGCATCCCCGTCTCCGGCGAGCACCAGTCCAAGCTCACCCTGATGTCCGAGTCGCTGCGCAACGACGGCCGGATCTGGGTGCCGAAGAAGCGCGAGGACTGCGACAAGGACCCCCGCGACATCCCCGAGGAGGACCGCGACTACTACCTGGAGCGGATCTACCCGGCGTTCGGCAACCTGGTCCCCCGTGACATCGCGTCGCGCCAGGCCAAGAACGTCTGCGACGAGGGCCGCGGTGTCGGCCCCCTCGTGGGGGACTTCCGCCGCGGCGTCTACCTCGACTTCGCCCAGGCGGTCGAGCGGATGGGCAAGGAGGCCGTCGAGGAGAAGTACGGCAACCTCTTCGACATGTACGCCCGAATCACGGGCGAGGACCCCTACGCCGTGCCGATGCGGATCTACCCCGCCGTCCACTACGTGATGGGTGGCCTCTGGGTCGACTACGACCTCCAGTCGACGATCCCCGGGCTCTTCGTGACCGGTGAGGCGAACTTCTCCGACCACGGCGCCAACCGGCTCGGCGCGTCCGCGCTGATGCAGGGGCTGGGCGACGGCTACTTCGTGCTCCCGAACACGGTCCGCGACTACCTCGCGGACGGCCCGTTCGAGAAGATCGACGAGAGCCACCCGGCGGTCGTCGAGGCGCGGGAGTCGGTGGAGAACCGGATCAGCACGCTGCTCTCGATCAACGGCGACCGGACGGTCGACTCCTTCCACCGTGAGCTCGGCCACATCATGTGGGAGTACTGCGGCATGGAGCGCACCGCCGAGGGGCTGCGCAAGGGCATCGACCTGATCCGCTCGCTGCGCGAGGAGTTCTGGCGCAACGTCAAGGTCCTCGGCAGCAACGAGAGCCTCAACCAGTCCCTCGAGAAGGCCGGCCGCGTCGCCGACTTCCTCGAGCTCGGCGAGC
>JAOPYB010000149.1 GCA_025964835.1 Nocardioides sp.
CGGCGGTGGGAACGATGCCGACGGTCTCGCCACTGGGGCCAACGAGACGGACCTCGGAAACCCGGATCCGGTCGTTGATTCGAAGCTCGGTGCTGATGTGTCCTCCTGATGGAAATGTGTCCGGAGGCTGCGTCTCATCCGGGCACTGGCCCAAAATCAACAAAGGCTTCCGCTTGTCACAAGCGGAAGCCAGTCGCGACACGTCTCCCGGGGGAGGTGCATCACCGAGGGCGGACGCTCTGCGGCGGGCAGCCGAGGGCGAAGCCTTCGTGACCGGACCCGACGACCTGGTTCGGTCGATGCGGGTGGGGGGCGGGTCGAGCTCGCCTCCGCTTGTCAGATCGGTCCTGGCCGTGCGGGCACGGTTGGGACTGATCGGTCAACAAGGGATGCTAGCGGATCATTCCGGGCCAGGACCAATCCAGGCCGTCCGCTCCCCCACGCGCGCGAGCGTCCAGCCGGCGGCGAGACCGGCCAGGTCCTCGCCCTCGATCACCACGCTCGTAGGCCCGGCCACGTCGACGACCAGGGCAGCGGCGCCGTCCTGGACGGCCGCCTGCGCCGCCTGCCGGGTGGGCACCGGCACGGGACGCGCCTCCGGGTCCCAGCGGTGCATGGTCCCGGTCCCGGTGAAGGCGAGCAGGGCCAGCCGGCCGTCGGCGCCGGTGAGCAGCACGGCGGCCATGTCGCTGCTCTTGTCGTGCGCCAGCCCGGCCTCGTCGCGCTCCACCTCGCCGAGGACGGCCACGACCGGCACCAGGAGCCGCGCGCCCTGCAGGACGGTGAGCAGGGCGGCGTAGCCGGCGGCCGGGTCTACGGCGTACGACGCGAGCGCGTGCGCCACGTCCGCGGAGACCGCGCCGGTGTCGTCGCCGAAGCCGGTGTCCAGCAGCCGCCTCGGGGGTGTCGCATCCACCCCGCCATTGTCCCCGGAAGCGCCCTGGTGACCCAGTTCACGGTCCGAAGTGAGTGTTCGACTTGATTTAAATAGATTAAGTACGTAGACATACGTGCCATGAGCCTCGACCCTTCCACCGCGCAGCTGGCCGGCCGTCTGGCCCCGGTGCCGCCCCAGCTCCAGCGGCGGGCCGCCCGGCGCTCGCCCCTGCGGCATCTCGCCCGCTGGGTCTCGCCGGTCGTCATCATCGCCGTCTGGCAGCTGCTGAGCAGCGCCGGGATCCTGGACGAGCGCACGATCGCCTCGCCCTCCCAGATCTTCTCGACGGCGGCCGACCTGATCCGCGACGGCACCCTGGGTGCCCAGACGCTGGTCTCGGTGCAGCGGGTCGCGATCGGGTTCGCGATCGGCGCCACGATCGGCCTGCTGCTGGCGGTGGTGGCCGGGCTCAGCAAGATCGGCGAGCTCGCCATCGACCCGCCGATGCAGATGCTGCGCACCCTGCCGCACCTGGGCCTGATCCCGCTCTTCATCATCTGGATGGGGATCGGGGAGACCCCCAAGCTCGCCCTGATCGCGCTGGGCGTGATGTTCCCGCTCTACCTCAACACCCTGGCGGGCATCTGGGGCATCGACCGCAAGACCATCGAGGCCGCCCGGTCGATGAACCTCAGCTGGACCCAGCGGATCCGCCACGTGGTCATCCCGGGCGCCCTGCCCCAGACCCTGGTCGGGCTGCGGCAGAGCCTCGGCATCGCCTGGCTGACCCTGATCGTCGCGGAGACCATCAGCGCGCACTCCGGCCTCGGCTACATGATCAACCACGCCCGCGACTTCCTGCAGACCGACGTGATCGTCGTCGGCCTCGCCGTCTACAGCATCCTCGGCCTGGCCACCGACGCCGTCGTCCGCCACCTCGAACGAAGGGCCCTCGCATGGCGTTCCTGAAGTCCTCCCCCGCCACCCCGCAGCAGGACCCTACGGCGCCGTCGGACCTCGTCGCCCGGGTGCGGTCCCACAACCGGTCGTTCGGCAGCACCCAGGTGCTGCGCTCGATCGACCTCGACGTCCGCCCCGGCGAGTTCGTGGCCCTGCTGGGCCGGAGCGGCTGCGGCAAGTCCACGCTGCTGCGCAGCCTGGCCCGCCTGGACAAGGTGCCGGCCGGTGAGGTCGAGATCAACGGCCGTACGTCGGTCGCCTTCCAGGAGCCCCGGCTGCTGCCCTGGCGCCGCGTGCACGAGAACGTCGCCCTGGCGCTGTTGAACACGCCGGAGCGGGCCCAGCGCTTCGACCTGGCCGAGCAGACGCTCAACGAGGTCGGCCTCACCGAGAAGCTCGGCGCGTGGCCGCTCGAGCTCTCCGGCGGCCAGGCCCAGCGCGTGTCCCTCGCCCGGGCGCTGGTCAGCAACCCGTCGCTGCTGCTGCTCGACGAGCCGTTCAGCGCCCTCGACGCCCTCACCCGGATCGAGATGCACCAGCTCGTCATCGAGCTCTGGCGCCGCCACTCGATGGCCGTCCTGCTGGTCACGCACGACGTCGACGAAGCCCTGGCCCTCGCCGACCGGCTCGTCGTCCTGGACGAGGGCAGGCTCGCGCACAGCTGGGACATCACCCTGCCGCGCTCCGACCGAGCCCCCTCCCAGCCCGAGATCGCGGGCGCCCGCGCGGAGATCCTGACGGCTCTCGGCGTGAAGCCCACCCCGCCCAACCCCAAGCGCAACCCCATGTCGAACCAAGGAGCAGCATGACCATCACCAGCACCCGCCGCCGATCGCGCCTGCTGACCGGGGCCGTCGGCCTGGTGAGCGCCGCCCTGCTGCTCGCCGGCTGCGGCGGCTCCGCCACCGGCAACGAGGACGCCGTGAAGGACGACGGCTCCGTCGACCTGTCCCAGGTCACCCTCATCGTCGGCGACCAGAAGGGCACGAGCGCCCAGGCCCTCCTGCAGGCAGCGGGGCTCGACGACACCGCCTACAAGATCCAGTGGCAGGAGTTCACCTCCGGCCCGCCGATGCTCGAGGCGCTCAACGCGGACTCGATCCACGTCGGCATGGTCGGCAACACGCCGCCGATCTTCGCGGCCGCCTCGAAGGGCACGTTCAAGATGGTCCAGGCCATCACCTACAC
>JAOPYB010000153.1 GCA_025964835.1 Nocardioides sp.
GAGCGCATCGCTGCCCGACGGATCGATCTCGACTATGAGGCCGAGTTCTTGGCGGTGGGCGCGTCTTACTCGGAGGCAGACGAGGACGGCCATGTGGTTGTCCGGGCGACTCGGGACAATCGAGTGCTTACCGCTCGGCGGGCTGACATCTGTGACGCATTGGTGGCGGCCCTGTCGTTGACTGACGACTCATGGAGACCGGTCGTCTACTCGCTCGCCGCGAAGCGATTGCGGGCCGAGCTGTCGCACGTCGCCTGGGCCTCAGCGATGACCTCGGTGAGGTATTGAATCGTGATCGTCCCATCGAACGCACATTCACACGGGTTCACCCGTGACCCAACTAAACGATCCGTTGGGGATCCGGCAGTCTCCCGGGCGCACGCCCGTCATCAATCACTACGCCGACGGCAGTCAAGAAGAGCCTGACGCGCGGCTCGGAGTTCAATACGGGACAGTGTTCTCGTCGCGAGGGGATCAGCCCATGATCAGTTTGCTGCCAGCAAGTGAGCGTAGAGCCTGGTTGCGTCGTCGCCCTTGAACTTCGCCCAGGAGAAGTAGTCGCCCGAGCAGGCGCATTCACCAGATACGGAACCCTTGCCCACTCGCTTGTAGCCCTGGGTCCCAAGGACATGCAGGTGTTGAATGTAGCCACCGTCTGACGAGGCGGAGGCGTACCAGAGCAAGTCGTCAGTTAGGGCCAAGTAGCCGGCTCGAGGAGTTTGCACCTGCGTGGGCGAAGTGAGTCGGCCGCGCTTCAACAGCCCAAGGTGCACCGATCGTCCGCACTGCAGCTGAAGCGCTGCCTGACCAAGAGAGTTTCCCTGCAGCCCAGACACCTTGTTGCACTTGGAATCTGTCGTGGACCTGTACAAGGTCTTCCTGCGATCGTCCGACGACGCTAGGCGGACAACGCGAAAGTCATGTGGGGTCTCCTTCAGCACGTAAACGAAGTGGCCATGGACCTGAGCGGCGAGCCCACGCTCCACGGCTACGGCGCTGTCTTCCGTGCGAGCGCTGGCCCTGAAAATATTGACTACTCCCTGTTCGCTGGCTGAGTAGTCGACCGCGCTGAAATAGACCGCCGCTCCAGCTCCTACAGTCGGAACCGTCCCCCCGGGGGCAGCGTAAGGGACGCCGTCGGGAGCCGCGAGATCCTGCGAGGCAATCAGCCGCAATCTTCGCGTCTTGCGATCAAACGAGTAGATGCTCCACTTATCCGAAACGGAATCCAAACTTTCAGTTTCCTTCCAAACTGCGAATCGCTTCCCCAAGGCCCCCCCGACAATCTGCCGGTCACCCGCATGCGCCGCTCGGGGGATCCTTTCCCTCTTCCATTTTGGGTCTCGATATTCAAGTGTTTGGTGAGGCATCCGGTCACCGTTTGGCCAACTGTGAACAATGAGCGCAGCCCCGGCTTCGCTCAAAGCGATTGGATAGATCGCTTCAGATCGGGGAACTGAGGTGGTTGTCCGATCAACGACATACCAGTCGCCTGTGTTCAGTGACTTGGACACCTCACCGGTCTTCAGCCGCGATTCTCTCGGATCATGAGTCGTTGCTGACGGCCCGGCCGCCGGCGCAGTGCACGCCGCCAAAGGCAAGCAAAGTAGCGCCGCGCAGAAGAACCGGGCCGTCATTGAGCCTCCCAAGAAATCGCTACTTGATGACGTCAGAACGTAATGCCGTGGTAGGTGACGTAGTTCTGATTGAACGTATTGGTCTTGGTGGTGAAGGTCGGAGCGACGTTGCTCCAAGACGATGAAAGTGCCGAACTGTTGGCGGCCGGGTCGTCGAAGACCGTGTTGTCTAGCTTGTTCTTCCAGCCCAGCGCCACAATCCAGTGTCCGATCGTGGCGTTAGGGTGGAAATTGTAGTGGCTGCCGCCAGCGTTCTCCAGAGTGCTCGCGCCGAACGGAATGTTCTTCTTGATGTCCGTCAGTAGTGCTTGGCGGAACTCCTTGTTACTTGGCGACGCCAGATTGGCGTAAAAAGTGTCACCTCGCCACCGGTTCAGGCCGCGCCTGAATAGTCCCGAATCCCACGCGGTCTTCCCGTTGGCATCCGTCCGCATGTGATCGTCATCGGCGACATTCGATTGGTTAAGCGCGCGGCCGTTGTAGGCGCTCGGCCCTTGGTTGGTGGCGCGCAAGCGCCATAGTGCCGGCGGCCGGCCCGCAGTAGAAGTTGGTGGACTGAGCGACGTGGGCCATCGACACGATCTTGGTGTCTGCGACGTTGGGGCACGGAGCGTCGGGTGTGTCCTGACAGGCCAGCTGGCGGTATTCGTAATCCGCGTCTGCCATCTTGTTTGCTAGGTCGGACCGCTCAAAATCCGATTGCTGGAAGGTGGTGCCCGGGTCCCAGCCGCCGCCAGTGGCGTTGCCATCGGCAGATGCCGGGCTTGCGACCAGAGCGAGCGGAACTGAGAGGGCAGCGATGCCGAGCCTTAGTAGCTTCATGGTGTGAACTCCCGAATCGGTCTCCTGCGCCGAGATGCCCAAGAGATCGTGACCCTCACATGTAAAGCAGTCCTTGACAATTGCCCGACTAGACCAGTGGTGTCACCACCCTCCTCCGGAGCGCAGCGCAGCGACGTGTCGCTGTCGCTGTCGCTGTCGCCAGCGGGCTGACCGGTCGCGTCGGAGTTGTCCACGGAGGCACCTGAACTGGGTTGTTCTCACCCCATGATGTGTTGTCGCCCGGGTGGACTCTGCTGGGAGGCCATCGACCGGCAGTCTCTACTGGTCTTGAAAGCAGATCGGGTCGGGCTCGTCAGGGCGCTCGGACAATGAGCCCCATCGCCGCCGGGCGACCTCGCTGACGTTGCGTGAGACTGGTGCGGAGTTGACGTCAGGTTGGCGGTTCGAATAGTTCTCGTAAGCCGAGGGCCTCGCGGAGCCGCTTTCTGAGATTCATCAGATATTCGTGGGCCGTTTTCTCGTCGATGATCTTCGGAGCTGCCGGATACCTACCTTGGGCGGGTAGGGCTCCGGTAGCTTCGCCGCCCCCAATCCCGTAGAGGTCGTCGCCCAGTGTCGATGCTGGTTGCGTGAGGTCTCGGTCGATCCGTGAGATGAGAGCGATGAGTGCCCGGACCTCGTCTAGGTCCAGTTGACCTGGAAGTCGCAATCGCCAACCCCAGCACGCGAGGCCAAGCGAGCACCGATCTCGCACCCAGTCCGGTCAAAGCGGCGTCGGACCCGCTCGTAGTCGGCTCCGGGCGCGTCCTCGATCAGCATTCCGACGAATTGCTGCCAGGTCGAGAGAAGTTCGTCTCTTGCCGTCATTCGTTCAAGATGAAGAGCTGCGGCTTCAACATCTCCGGACCTACGCTCGATGTCCGCCAGCTGCAACAGCGCACGGTCCGTAAGCCCGAACAGACGCGCGGCACCGGCACGGTCTCTCACGGAGAGGAGGATGCCCGTCGCCACGGCGGGGTTGCCGTCGTTTTTCGCTGTGAGGCCGCGCGCGAGGTCGGTCCACAGGACACCGTCGACCTGATGGGTCAACTGAAAGAGTCGGCGCAAGTCATCGAGCTCCTCGCGCTCGTACATCTGAAGTTCGCGTTCCTCCGCGATGTTGCACGCGATCGGCGTGAGCGCCTCCCATAGCGCCATCACGACTGACGAAGCTGTCGCGTATCCCATCCGGGACTGAGCCCGCGCGGCCTCGAAGTCACCGCACATGCTCGAAAGGTCGGCATACTGGAACGAGAGAGATCCGACGACATCCGGTCTCTCGCCAGACGCGTGCGCCCACCGAAGGGCCGCCTGTGCAAGTTCGCGCGCGTCTTGCGCACGGCCGTCGAACTTGAGGGCGTGCGACGCGCTCAAAGCCACCTGCGGGTCCCAGCGTCGGCGCAACCATCGAAGAAGGGTGCGGGTGGAGGGGATGGTCTCTTCGCTGGTTCGTTGTTGGCTCGCCAGTCGACGGGCTGGCTCAGCGACCCACTCCGGGAAGGGCAACGATCCGAGCGCAGCAAGCGCCATTGCGGCCGAACGGCGACTACGGACGTCACGCCCACGACCGCGGCTGGTAAGGCGCCGACGTAGGGGCCCCGGCACCTGGTCGAGCGCATCGTCTCTCAGCGCATGGCCTACACCGAGTTGGTAGGCGAGTCGCATTCGGACCGCGGGCGGCAATATGACGTCTGGGATCGACAGATTCGGCTGCCGCAGAACCGTCGGCCTTCCAGCCGCGATGGCGTATCCGAGCTCATCGCGAGCCCATGTGACGAATGCGGCCGTGGGGTCGGCCGACGGGATCACACGTGTGGCTGCACCTACCGCGAACCTGGGGGCAGTGCTGGTCTCCTGGTTGGTCCCCGTGTCCCGATCCGCAACTACAGACAGCCCAAAACGATCCGCCAGCGCGTGAACTCGCCGCTCATCAGCCACCTCGAACCACGAGACGCGGGCTGCAATTTCAACCGCCCGCACCAACTCGGGATACATGTCAATGTCTGCCCCGGCGTACCCGAGGACCACGAGGTGACTATCCCGCACGTCGTCGACGAACCGTTCTCGCCAAGCCGGCCTGAGCCCGAGCAGCAGCGGCGGGACGGTATAGATCAGGCCCTCGCCTATGGTCCATGGCGACCCAACTTCAACCCGACGATTCAATGAACCGTGAACCTTCACAATCCCGTGGGCCCCAGGGTCCGCGCCGAATGGGACGTTTACGGTGCCGACGGGCCGCCCCCGCAGAGCGGCGGCTTCCTCAATCAAGGTGTCGTAATTGGTTGTCCAGACGGCGGCACCGTCAGCCGCAGCCGCGGCCGCAATCTCGTGGACCACACTTGGACGCGCGCACGCTTGATTGAAGAGGTCGAGAAGCAACGTGCTGACCGGCACTCCAGCTCGGTCGAGCAGCAGCAGGAGCGCTTCGGGTGCGAGACGGTCGACCAGGTTCGGCAGAGAGGCCCTCTCGCAGTCGGTGAGGTCGAGCGCATCATCGAGCCCGCATGCCTCAAAGATGAGGCTGCGTAGTCCGGGGAACAGGGGCAACCCTGCTTCGCCGGTCGCGCTTGCGCCGGCGCCCAGGAAGAGCAACAACTTCTCAGCCACTACCCTCGACCCACCATCAGACGGCGGACCTCAGCGGCTCCCGGCGGCACGTCCTCGTCCATCCACGTATGTGTGACCCGGGTTTCTGTCCGACTGCGACGTTGGCAGCGAAGTTTCTTGCAACATGACTACAACTCCCCTCGTTGGCATGCCATCACGTAGCGGCGAGGTCGGGGGCGGGAATGAGCCAACTGGCTCACAGCGTGCCGGGCTGGAGTTGTACTGATCCAGCGTGAGCATCGCCGTCACGGGTCCTAAACTTGCTGTAGGGCCGTTGACCAAGGCATCGACGCGACAGCATGGTGGTACAAATACGCCGCTCGCGAGGAGTTCCGATGGCGACACCCCCGCCCCTGTCACCGCCGCGCTGGGGAGAGCCCATCACCGAGGACGCCGCATACGTGAAGCGTCCGACGGCGGAGCGCCAGGCAGACCACTGGACCGCTGCGCTCGCCGACGATCCCCTACTCGGCCCCGATAGTGGGTTCCGAGTTGGAGTTGGGCCCCGTCACGACGGGCGATACCCCTTGGTGTGGGTGCCGCTTGACGAATCCCAGTAGGTTCTGTTCGCCGCTCCGGATACGCCTGCTATGTGATCTGAGTCCCCGGTTGTGGCCGCATTTGCGGACGAGAGTCCGAGCATTCTCCGACGATTCTGCGCACAACGCGGATTGTCACGATCGAACGCAAGATCACCGAGCGTCGGCACGGGTGGAGCCGCTCCGCGAGTTGTTGGCGGAAGTCCCGTTCGGTTCCGGCTGCTTCGAGGGAGGCACCCACCCGGTCGCGAGACTCAACCTCGTCACGCATCGTGCCGAGAAGGACCTTCTTCCCCGCGCCGCGCAGCCCGTGGGTCATAAGCCCTGGTCCGGATCATCCCGACCCCGCAGGGCGGACCCGTGGACTGCCACAGACTGATCTCGTCAGCGATCAAGGCACGGCACGACCAAAATGACATGACATGCGTTTACGACATTCTGCTCCGGAGGTCCCAACACATCAGTGGGCCATGTCGACGAAGCGGGAGTAGTGGCCCTGGAAGGCGACGGTGATGTCGCGGGTGGGGCCGTTGCGGTGCTTGGCCACGATCAGGTCGGCCTCGCCGGGACGGGTCGACTCCTTCTCGTAGACGTCGTCGCGGTGCAGCAGGATCACCATGTCCGCGTCCTGCTCCAGGGAACCCGACTCGCGCAGGTCACTCATCATAGGTCTCTTATCACCGCGCTGCTCGGGGCCACGGTTGAGCTGCGAGAGTGCGATGATCGGCAGCTCGAGCTCCTTGGCGAGGAGCTTGATGTTGCGGGAGAACTCCGAGACCTCCAGCTGGCGCGACTCGACCTTCTTGCCCGAGCTCATCAGCTGCATGTAGTCGATGACGATCAGGCGCAGGTCGTGGCGCTGCTTGAGCCGGCGTGCCTTGGCCCGGATCTCCATCATCGTCATGTTCGGGGAGTCGTCGATGAACATCGGGGCGGACGAGATCTCGCCCATCTTGCGGGCCAGCTTGGCCCAGTCGTCGTCGTTCATCTGGCCGTTGCGGATGTGGTTGAGCGGCACCTTCGCCTCGGCCGAGAGCAGCCGCATGGTGATCTCGGAGCGTGTCATCTCCAGGCTGAAGAAGCAGGACGTCAGGTTGTTGTGGATCGACGCCGCGCGACACAGGTCGAGCGCCAGCGTCGAGTTGTGGGTCGGGATCATCGACTCGCCGGCAAGGTAGAGGTGGTCGGCGTTGTCGACCTGCACGCATCGCACGGGCACCGACTCGACGCGGCGAACCTGGGTCACGTAGCGACGCCCGATGCGCGACGTGGTCGTCGGCCGCTCCTCCTTGTGCGCCTGGTGCTTGCGGCCCAGCCGGAACACGTCGTCAGTCGTCGAGAAGTTGAGGATGTAGCAGGTCGAGCTCGCCTCGGAGCGCCCCCGGACACGCCTGGAGGTGCGACCACACTTGTAGCCGAGGCTGACGACGAGCTCGTAGACGTCGTCGGCGAGGCGCGCGTTGGTGACGGCGAACTGGCAGGAACCCACGCCCTTCACGAGAGTGCCGTCGGTGTCCATCAGGCCGGCGAGCAGCTCGCGACGGCTGGCCTCCGACGCGCGCAGGTAAGCGGTCGGGATGTGCTTGTCGTTGAGGACCCCCGCGCTGCGCAGGAGTGCCTGGAAGCTGCCGTGGTCACCTCGGCAGTCACGGCACATCAGCCCGCCCGTGTAGGCGCCGCCACAGTCCGGGCAGACCTTGGCGCCGGCGGCGGGCACGTCGCACGACGGCAGCTTGATCGAGTAGAGCATGTTGCCGTGCGGCACGACGTCGAGCCCGTGAGCCTCGATGTACATCGGGATCTCGTCCGTCTCACAGGTGATGCGGGCGCTCGCGCTGTGCCCGTCGCCGAGCCACGCGCCGAGGAC
>JAOPYB010000182.1 GCA_025964835.1 Nocardioides sp.
CAGGTCATCCCGTGGAACTTCCCGCTGCTGATGCTGGCCTGGAAGATCGCCCCGGCCCTCGCCTGCGGCAACACGGTCGTGCTCAAGCCCGCCGAGACCACGCCGCTGACAGCGCTGCTCTTCGCGGAGATCTGCCAGCAGGCCGACCTGCCGCCCGGTGTCGTCAACATCGTCACCGGCGCCGGTGAGACCGGTCGTGCCCTGGTCTCGCACCCCGACGTCGACAAGGTCGCCTTCACCGGCTCCACCGACGTGGGCCGGGCGATCGCCAAGGCCGTTGCGGGCTCGAACAAGAAGGTCACCCTCGAGCTCGGCGGCAAGGCCGCCAACATCGTCTTCGACGACGCCCCGATCGACCAGGCGGTCGAGGGGATCGTCAACGGCATCTTCTTCAACCAGGGCCACGTCTGCTGCGCCGGCTCGCGGCTGCTCGTCCAGGAGTCCGTGGCCGACGAGGTCCTCGAGCGGCTCAAGCGCCGGATGGCCACGCTGCGCGTCGGGGACCCGCTGGACAAGAACACCGACATCGGCGCGATCAACTCCGCCGAGCAGCTGGCCCGCATCCGCGAGCTCTCCGACATCGGCGAGGCCGAGGGGGCCGGCCGCTGGTCGCCCCCCTGCGACCTGCCCAAGCAGGGTTTCTGGTTCCCGCCCACGATCTTCACCAACGTCACGCAGGCCCACCGGATCGCCCGCGAGGAGGTCTTCGGCCCGGTGCTGTCCGTGCTGACCTTCCGCACCCCCTCGGAGGCCGTCGAGAAGGCCAACAACACGCCGTACGGCCTGTCGGCGGGCGTGTGGACCGACAAGGGCTCGCTCATCCTGCACATGGCCAGCCAGCTGCGCGCCGGCGTGGTCTGGGCCAACACGTTCAACAAGTTCGACCCGACCAGCCCCTTCGGCGGCTACAAGGAGTCGGGCTACGGCCGCGAGGGCGGCCGCCACGGTCTGGAGGCCTACCTCAGATGAACCACCCCACGAAACCGCTCGCTTCGCTCACGCGCCCGCGGGGACCCCGATGAGCCGCATCGACGTGCGCAAGACCTACAAGCTGTTCATCGGTGGCGCCTTCCCACGCTCGGAGTCGGGCCACTCCTACGTCGTCAACGACTCGTCGGGGACGTTCGTGGCCAACGCCGCCCTCGCCTCACGCAAGGACGCCCGAGACGCCGTGACCGCCGCGCGCAAGGCGTTCGGCGGCTGGTCGTCCAGAACCGCCTACAACCGGGCCCAGATCCTCTACCGCGTCGCGGAGATCATGGAGGACCGCCGGCCCCAGTTCGTCGACGCCGTCCGCCAGTCCGAGGGGCTGACCGCCGCTCGGGCCGAGAAGGTCGTCGACGAGTCGATCGACCGCCTGGTCTGGTACGCCGGCTGGGCCGACAAGATCACCCAGGTCGTCGGCAACGCCAACCCGGTCGCCGGCCCGTTCTTCAACCTCTCGACCCCCGAGCCGACCGGTGTCGTCGCCGTGCTCGCGCCGCAGGACTCCTCGCTGCTCGGGCTGATCAGCACGATCGCCCCCGTCGTCGTCACGGGCAACACCGCGGTCGTGATCTCGTCGTACGCCCGCCCGCTGCCCGCCGTCACGTTCTCCGAGGTGCTGGCGACCTCCGACGTCCCCGGCGGCGTCGTCAACATCCTGACCGGCTCTGCGGTCACCGTGGCGCCGTGGCTGGCCTCGCACATGGACGTCAACGCGATCGACCTCACCGGTGTCGCCGGCGACACCGACCTCGCGACCTCCCTCGAGCGGGGCGCCGCCGAGAACCTCAAGCGGGTACGCCGCGCGCCGGCGGCCGAGCCCGACTGGACGGCGGACCCGGGCATCGGCGCGATGACCGCGTTCCTGGAGACCAAGACGGTCTGGCACCCGATCGGCGTCTGAGGTGCCTCAGCCCGAGCTCGCGAGGGCCGAGACCCAGCACCCAGGTCGAGCAGCCGCGCGACCGACGGAGGAGGTCGCGCCCGGCGTGTCGAGACCGGGCGAGCTGGAAGGAGGCATGTGCACGCGCGCGTGATCGTCCTCGCCGGCCCGTCCGGGGCCGGCAAGTCCCGGCTCGCCGAGCGCATCGGGTTGCCGGTCCTGCGGCTCGACGACTTCTACAAGAACGGCGACGACCCGACGCTCCCCCGGATCACCGAGGGGGCCAACGCCGGCATCGTCGACTGGGACGACCCCGGGTCCTGGCTGCGCGACGACGCGGTCGCCACCCTCGGCCTGCTCTGCCGCGAGGGCCGCGCCGAGGTCCCCCTCTACGACATCGTCCGGGACGGCCGGCACGGGTCGCGCCCGCTCGACCTCGGCGGCCACGAGCTCTTCGTGGCCGAGGGGATCTTCGCGCAGGAGGTCGTGCCGCTGTGCCGGGCGGCCGGGCTGCTCGCCGCGGCGTACTGCGTGCGCCAGCACCCGCTCGTGACGTTCTGGCGGCGGCTCACCCGCGACCTGCGCGAACACCGCAAGCCCCCGCTCGTGCTGGTGCGCCGCGGCGTCGCCCTGCTCCGCGACCAGCGCCGGGTCGTGTCACATGCCGTCGCGCGCGGCTGCGAGCCGGTCACGCCCGAGGGTGCGCTGACGTCCGTCCGGCGCCTGGTCGCGCGGACCAGCGCCGGTGACTGAGGAGGCCGGCCCCGACTGGCCGGCGCTCGCGTTCCGGGAGCGGCTGGCCCAGCCGGACCAGCGGTCCTGCGGCGCGACCGTCCTGGTCGTGGCCCGGATGCTGCTCGACCCGGAGTACGCCGAGCTCGTCGCCACCGGGCGACATCCCGTGACCGGCTTCGGCCTGCCCGGCGACGCCGCCGGACGGTTCCGCTACGAGGTGCTGGCGATGCACGACCGGGTGACCGGCCTGGTCGACGCCCGCGGCCACCTCCAGCTCCCCTGGCCGCGCTCGCTCGGCACGCCGCCGTGGGCGGTCGCGCACCAGATGTCGGCGACCGGGACGAGCGCGGTGCCGCCCGCGCCGTACACCGCCCGGCCCGCCTGGTCCGACGGCGCCGCGGTCTTCGACCGGCTGGTCGACGTCACGGGGCGGCGCCGGCCGGTCCCGGTGTACGTCGGCAGCCGCTGGGTGCCGCGCCACGTCGTGCTGGCCGTCGGCCGGGTCGCGGGACGGCTGCGGTGCTACGAGCCGGCCGCCGGCGTCCTCATCGACGTCGAGCGCGACGCGTTCGCGGAGGGCACGCTCGGGCTGGCCGGCTGGGACCGCGCGTGGTGCGTGGTCACGCCCGACCGGGAGTGACCCGCAGGACGTGCACGGGTCACCCGGCCTCGGCGGCCAGGGCGGCGTACCCGGGCTTGACCACGCCGTCGATGAGCGCCAGCCGCTCGTCGAAGGGCAAAAAGGCCGACTTCATGGCGTTGATCGTGAACCAGCGCAGGTCGTCGAGGGTGTAGCCGAACGCCTCGACCAGCGACCACATCTCGGCGGTCATCGAGGTCCCGCTCATCAGCCGGTTGTCGGTGTTGACCGTGACCCGGAAGCGGAGCCGGGTGAGCAGCCCGATGGGGTGCTCGGCGATCGACGCGGCGGCGCCGGTCTGGATGTTGGAGGCCGGGCACATCTCCAGCGGGATCCGCTTGTCGCGGACGTACGCCGCCAGCCCGCCCAGCTGGACCGAGCCGTCGTCGGCGACCGTGATGTCGTCGATGATCCGGACCCCGTGCCCGAGCCGGTCGGCGCCGCACCACTGGATCGCCTGCCAGATCGAGGGCAGCCCGAAGGCCTCCCCGGCGTGGATCGTGAAGTGCGAGTTCTCGCGCTGGAGGTACTCGAAGGCGTCGAGGTGGCGGGTGGGCGGGTAGCCCGCCTCGGCGCCCGCGATGTCGAAGCCCGCGACGCCGCGCCCGCGCCAGGCGACCGCCAGCTGGGCGATCTCCATCGAGCGCGCCTGGTGGCGCATCGCGGTGAGCAGCTGGCGTACGACGATCCGGCCGCCCGCGGCGGCCTGCGCCTCGTCGAAGCCCTGCTGGACGGCGGCGACCACCTCGTCGAGGGTGAGCCCGGCGCCGACGTGCTGCTCGGGGGCATACCGGATCTCGGCGTACACGACCCCGTCGGCGGCCAGGTCCTCGACGCACTCGCGGGCCACGCGCGTGATGGCGGGACCCGTCTGCATCACGGCGACGGTGTGGTCGAACGTCTCGAGGTAGCGCTCCAGCGACCCGGAGTCCGCCGACTCGGTGAACCAACGACCCAGGGACCCGGCGTCGTCGGCGGGCAGGGCGTGGCCGCACTCCGCGGCCAGGTCGACGATCGTCTGCGGCCGCAGGCCACCGTCGAGGTGGTCGTGGAGCAGCACCTTCGGTGCCCTCAGGACCTGGTCACGGGTCGGAGCGATAGGTTCCGTGCGGGAGGAGGCGGTCATCACGCCATCCTGTCAGCACCGACGACCGGCATCACGTACCTGCGACCCGACGGAGTGACACATGCGCGTCTTCACCAGCCTGGACGAGGTCGCCGCGGCGGCCGGCGAGGAGCTCGGCACCAGCGAGTGGGTGACGATCGAGCAGGACCGGGTGGACCAGTTCGCGGAGGCCACCGGCGACCACCAGTGGATCCACGTCGACGTCGAGCGCGCCAAGGACGGGCCGTTCGGGGGCACCATCGCACACGGCTACCTCACGCTCTCGCTCGTGCCCTGGCTCGGCAGCACGGTCTTCTCGCTGGAGACGCCCGGCGCCAAGCTGAACTACGGCGTCAACAAGGTGCGCTTCCCGAACCCGGTCCGGGTCGGCTCGCGGATCCGCTCCACCGTCACCGTCGGCGACGTCACCGACCTGCCCACGGGCAAGCAGCTCATTCTCCGGCACGTGATCGAGATCGAGGGCGAGCCCAAGCCCGCCTGCGTCGCCGAGAGCGTCGTCCTCCTGCTGCCCTGAGGGGTCCGGGGACTGGGGTTTGGTCCCCAACCGCAACATTTGCGGCCGAGAACTTGTGGTTCGTGACCAATCGTCGAGCCTGCGAGTTGCACAAACGCCCCGTCGCCCGCTCGGAGGTGGGGTGTCCGGGATTGTCTCGGGCCCACGCCCATTGGTCACGAACCGCAGAGTCAGGACCTCAGGAGTTGCGGTTGGGGACCAAACCCCGGGTACCGAGTACCGGGTCCCGGGTCCGGACCCGTCAGCCGATCCGGTCGATGACGAGCGGGTCGGGGGTGTACGACGTGCCGGCGGGCGCGATGTCGTAGCCACCCTCGAGTGACTCGAGGGCACGCTCGAAGCGGGCGGGCTCGTCGGTGAGCAGCGTGAACAGCGGGGCTCCCTCGGTCACGGCGTCGCCCGGGCGGGCGTGCCACACGACACCGGCGCCGTCCTGGACGGAGTCCCCCTGCTTGGCGCGGCCGGCCCCGAGGCGCCAGGCGGCCATGCCCACCGCCATCGCGTCGAGACGGGTCAGCACGCCCGAGGACGGCGCGGCCACGACGTGCGACTCACGAGCCGAGCGCATCGGGGCGTCGGGGTCGCCGTCCTGGGCCCGGATCATCGCCTTCCAGACGTCCATCGCGGAGCCGTCGGCCAGCTTCTCGGCCGGGTCGACGTCGGTGACGCCGGCCCCCGCGAGCATCTCGCGCGCCAGCGCCAGGGTCAGCTCGACCACGTCGGCCGGTCCGCCACCGGCGAGCACCTCGACCGACTCGGCGACCTCGATCGCGTTGCCGGCGGTGCGCCCGAGCGGGGTGGACATGTCGGTCAGCAGCGCGACCGTGTGCACGCCGGCGTCCTGACCCAGACCCACCATCGTCGAGGCCAGCTCACGAGCGGTGTCGACCGACTTCATGAAGGCACCCGTACCGACCTTGACGTCGAGCACCAGCGACCCGGTGCCCTCGGCGATCTTCTTGGACATGATCGAGGAGGCGATCAGTGGGATCGCCTCGACCGTGCCGGTCACGTCGCGCAGGGCGTAGAGCTTCTTGTCGGCCGGCGCCAGGCCGTCCCCGGCGGCGCAGATGACGGCGCCGACGGCCTCGAGCTGGGCGAACATCTCGTCGTTGGACAGCGCGGCGCGCCAGCCGGGGATTGACTCGAGCTTGTCGAGCGTCCCGCCGGTGTGGCCCAGGCCGCGGCCGGAGAGCTGCGGCACGGCGACACCGCAGGCCGCCACCAGCGGGGCCAGCGGCAGCGTGATCTTGTCGCCCACGCCGCCGGTGGAGTGCTTGTCGGCGGTGGGCCGGGACAGGGTCGAGAAGTCCATCCGCTCCCCCGACGCGATCATCGCGGCGGTCCAGCGGGCGATCTCGCGCCGGTTCATGCCGTTGAGCAGGATCGCCATGGCCAGCGACGACATCTGCTCGTCGGCCACCTCGCCCCGGGTGTAGGCGTCGACCA
>JAOPYB010000191.1 GCA_025964835.1 Nocardioides sp.
CTTCACGCCGACTCGCCATTTGAGAGAGTAGGAACATGGCAAGCCCACGTGTGCGCAAGATCGCGGACCGGATCCACGTGATCGTCGCCGAGATGCTGGAGCGACGGATCAAGGATCCCCGCCTCGGGTTCGTGACCGTCACCGACGTGCGCCTGACCGGCGACAGCCAGCAGGCCACGATCTTCTACACCGTCCTGGGTTCCGAGGAGGACATGGTCGCGAGCGCGGCGGCGCTCGAGTCGGCCAAGGGTGTGCTGCGCGCCGAGGTCGGCAAGCAGCTCGGGATGCGACTGGTCCCGAGCCTGACGTTCGTCCACGACGCGCTGCCCGAGTCCGCGCGGGCCCTGGACGAGGTGCTCGCCCGGGCCCGGGCCGCCGACGAGGCCGTGGCTGCCGTCCGTGAGGGCGCGGCGTACGCCGGCGAGACCGACCCCTACAAGAAGCCCCGCGAGGAGCACCCCGACGACGACGCGGCGGCCGACGGGGCCGTCGACGGCGAGAGGTGACGGCTGGGGCACCCGAGTCCGGCCTGGTCGTCGTCGACAAGCCCGCCGGGATGACGTCGCACGACGTGGTCTCCCGGGTGCGTCGGCTCGCCGGGACGCGGAAGGTCGGCCATGCCGGCACGCTCGACCCGATGGCCACCGGTGTGCTCGTGCTCGGCGTCAACCGGGCCACCCGGCTGCTCGGGCACCTGATGCTGACCGAGAAGGCGTACGACGCCACGATCCGGCTCGGCGTGGCCACCACCACCGACGACGCCGAGGGTGAGGTGGTCGCGGTCGTCCCAGCCGCCGGAGTCGACGAGGCCGCCGTCCGGGCGGCGCTGGCGGAGTTCGTCGGCGCCATCGAGCAGGTGCCCACGGCCGTCTCGGCGATCAAGGTCGACGGCAAGCGTGCCTACCAGCGCGTCCGCGACGGCGAGGACGTCCAGCTGAAGGCGCGGCCGGTGACGATCCACGAGCTGGTCGTGCACGAGGTCGCTCCGGTCGGCGACACCGTCGACGTGGCGATCTCGGTGCGCTGCTCGAGCGGCACGTACATCCGGGCGATCGCCCGCGACCTCGGCACCCGGCTCGGCGTGGGCGGCCACCTCACCGCCCTGCGGCGCACCGCGGTCGGCCCCTACGACCTGCCGGGGGCGCGCACGCTCGAGCGGCTGGCCGAGGTATTCGTGCTGGTGCCGATCGCCGAGGCCGCCCGGGCCGGCTTCCCGGCGTACGACCTCGACGAGGCGCAGGCGAACGACGTCCGGGTCGGGCGCGCCCTCGACGTCGGGGTCGAGGGGCTCACCGCGGTCTTCGCGCCGGACGGCGAGTTCCTGGCGCTCTACGAGCCCCGGGACGGCGCGGCCAGGGCCGTCGCCGTCTTCGTCTGAGGGTTCGCCGCCGTGTCCGGTGCGGACCGCCAGTAGTCTTCTGGCCGTGCTCATCTGGCGTTCCATGGACGAGGTCCCGGCCGACCTGGACCCGACGTCGGTCGTCATCGGCAACTTCGATGGCGTCCACCTCGGCCACCGGCACGTGCTCGCGCGCGCCCGGGAGGTCGCCGACGAGCGCGGACTGACCCTGGTCGCCGTGACTTTCGACCCGCACCCGATGGCGGTCCTGCGCCCCGAGCACGCTCCGACGGGGCTCACCTCGCTGGAGAGCCGGGCCGAGCTGCTCGCGGCCGCCGGCGCCGACGCCGTGCTCGCCGTGCCCTTCGACCGCGATGTCGCGTCGTGGACACCGCAGGAGTTCGTCGAGCGGGTCCTCGTCACCACCCTGCACGCCGCCGCGGTCGTCGTCGGCGCCAACTTCCGTTTCGGCCACCGGGCCGCCGGTGACGTCGCGACGTTGCGCGAGGAGGGGGAGACCCACGGCTTCACGGCGGAGGGGATCCCGCTCGACGGGGGTCCGCAGGTGTGGTCGTCGACGTACGTCCGCACCTGCCTGGCCGGCGGCGACGTCGCGGGCGCGGCCGAGGCCCTCGGTCGGCCGTACGCCGTGCGCGGGGTCGTCGTGAAGGGCGACCAGCGCGGTCGCGAGCTCGGCTTCCCGACCGCCAACGTCCCGACCAGCGAGCTGGCCGCGCCCGCCGACGGCGTGTACGCCGGGTGGCTGCGCCGCCTCGACACGGGGGAGCGCTACCCGGCCGCGATCAGCGTGGGCACCACCCCGACGTTCGACGGCGTGCGCGAGCGCCGGGTGGAGAGCTACGTCCTCGACCGCACGGACCTCGAGCTGTACGGCGTCGAGGTCGAGGTCTCGTTCGTCGAGCGGCTGCGCGGGATGGTGGCCTTCGAGTCGGTGGAGAAGCTGGTCGAGCAGATGGACGACGACGTCGACCGCGCCCGTGAGCTGCTGCTCGGGACGGCCCCGTGAGGCCCGCGCCGACCGACGACGCGATGACGGCGACCGAGGCGTGGTTCCTCCAGCACGGCCTGACCTACTTCGTCCCCGAGCGCCGGGCCAGCGTGCGCCGGGCCCTGCGGGCCAGGCGCGTGCTGCCGTTCCTGGTGGTCGTCGCGGTCGTGGCGACGGGCGCCGGTGGACTGGTGGCGTGGTTCGCCGACCAGCTGGCCCTGGGGCCGGCCACCCTGGCGTCCCTGCTCGTGCTGGCGACGCTCTGGTACGCCCTGACCCAGCTGCACGCCGGCCCGATCGTGATGTGGGCGCTGTCGCGCACCTTCGGCAGCCTGCGCACGTTGCTGCCGATGACGACCCGCGCGCTGCCCCTGCTGCTGCTCTTCATCACGTTCCTCTTCATCAACACCGAGGTGTGGCAGGTCGGCTCCAACCTCAGTGTCGGCGCGCTCTGGCTGACGGTGCTGCTGTTCGTGCTGCTCGCCTTCGCGTTCCTCGTGGTGCGACTGCCCGAGGAGGTGGACCGGACCGACGACGAGGTCGACGACGCCCTGATCCTCGGTGCCTGCCGGGGGACACCGCTCGAGGCCGCCGCCGAGGCACTGGTGGCGGACCCCGGGATGGACCCGGCCGCGCACGCCGAGGTGACGGGCTTCGAGCGCTGGAACCTCGTGATCGTGCTGATGATCGTGCAGGCCGTGCAGGTGCTGCTCGTGACGCTCTCGGTGTTCGTCTTACTGATGGTCTTCGGCGCACTGCTCATGACCGAGCCGGTGATGGACGCGTGGCGGACGGCGCCGACCCACAGCGTCCCCCATGTCGACAGCGTGTCCGTCGCGTTGCTGCAGGTGGCGACGTTCCTGTCCGCGTTCTCCGGGCTCTATCTCACGGTCTCCACCGTCACCGACGAGACCTATCGCGAGCAGTTCTTCGGCAGCGTCATGCACGAGATGGAGCGGGCGGTCGGCATGCGCGCCGTCTACCTCACCCTCCGCGCACGCTGACCCGCCCGAAACTTTTGGGCGGGTCGGCGTGAAGTTTCGGGCGGGTCGGCGTTCAGGCGTCGAGGTCCTGCTCGACCAGGGCGGCGATGGCGTCGACCGCTGCCTGGTCGTCGCCCGAGACCTCGACGGTGGCACCGTTGCCGGCGCCCAGGGTCATGATCATCAGCGCCGAGCTGGCGTCGACGGCCTCGTCGCCGGGGATGCCGATGAGCACCTCCGAGTCGAGGTCGCCGGCCGCCTCGGAGATGATCGCGGCGGGGCGGGCGTGGAGGCCGACGGCGGAGCCGACGACGACGGTCTTGGTGGGCATGGTGCTCCTTGGGTGAGGTGGGTTGGTCAGACAGTGGCGACGTCGGGGTCGCTCGTGCTCAGGGACTTCAGGGCCACGACGCTGGCGCTGGCGACGAGCACCCCGGCGACAAGGGCCACGAGGAAGCCGAGGACGTTCCCGACCGCGAACAGGACGAAGATTCCTCCGTGCGGCGCACGGAGGGTCACGTCGAGCCCCTCGGCGATCGCACCGGTGACGGCGCTGCCGAGCATGATGGAGGGGATCACCCGAAGCGGGTCGGCCGCCGCGAACGGGATCGCGCCCTCGGTGATGAACGACGCGCCCAGCAGCCAGGCAGCCTTGCCGTTCTCCTTCTCGGCGGGGGTGAAGAGCGCGGGCCGAACCACCGTTGCCAGCGCCAGGGCCAGCGGCGGCACCATGCCCGCGAGCATGACCGTGGCCATGATCTTGAGCTGGGGAGCGTCGCCGGTCGCGGTGGCCGCCGCGGTGAGTCCGGTCGTCGCGAACAGGTACGCGGTCTTGTTGAGGGGACCGCCCATGTCGAAGGCCATCATCAGGCCCAGCACGATGCCCAGCAGGATCGAGGAGCCGCCGTTCATGCTGTTCAGGCCGTCCGTGAGGGCGTTGGTCAGGGACGACAACGGCTTGGCGAGCACGACCATCATCACGAGACCCACGACCATGGTGGTGACCAGCGGGATGATCACGACCGGCATCAGGCCCCGCACGAACGGAGGCACCTTCCGCATCGCGATCCAGTGCGCCACCAGACCGGCGAGAACACCGCCGATGATGCCGCCGATGAAGCCGGCGCCGAGGACCGAGTTGGCGAGGTAGCCCATGACGAAGCCGGGGGCGATGCCCGGTCGGTCGGCGATCGCGTACGCGATGTACCCGGCCAGCGCCGGCACCAGGAAGGTGAACGCGGCCCCACCGATGGTGAGCATGAGGGCCGCGAGATAGGTGAGCAGCGCGCCGTGCGGCAGGGTCGCGGAGCCGGCCAGGTCGAAGCTCGAGGGGTCGGGCAGGTTGAAGAGGTTCGAGCCCGACACGATCTGGCCCGAGACGCCCGCGCCGTCCTCGGTGCTGAGGGCGATCTCGTAGCCTCCCAGCAGGAACGCGAGTGCGATCAGCAGGCCACCGGCCGCGACGAACGGGATCATGTACGAGACACCGGTCATCAGCACGCGGCGGGTGCGGGCTCCCCAGTGCTCGCCGGCGAGGCCACCCTCACCCGCGGTGACGGAGCCCTCGACGCGCGGGGCGTTGGGGTCACCGGCGTAGCGGAGGGCCTCCTGGATCATCGTGTCCGCGTCCTCGATCGGGCGCTTGACGCCCGAGGACACCACCGGCTTGCCGGCGAAGCGGCCCCGGTCGCGGACACCGACGTCGACCGCGAAGATCACGGCCGCCGCCTGGGCGATGGTGTCGGGGGAGAGCGGCGTGGAGCCGGCCGAGCCCTGGGTCTCGACCGAGATCTTGACGCCCGCGCGCTCGGCGGCCGCCTCGAGGGCCTCGGCGGCCATGTAGGTGTGGGCGATGCCGGTGGGGCAGGCGGTGACGGCGACGAGACTCTGGTCTCCGGGCGCCGGCGCGGCGGGCTCCGCCGCGGCAGCAGTCGCAGCTGCCGGCGGAGCGGCCGCGGGCGCCGGTCCGAGCACGTCGCTGATGAGCGACACGATCTCCTCGGCGGTCTCGGCCTCGCGCAGGGACGCGACGAAGGCCGGCTTGACCAGGGCCCGGGCCAGCTTCGTGAGCAGCTGCAGGTGGGTGCTGTCGCCACCGGCCGGTGCGGTGATCAGGAAGGCCAGGTCTGCAGGCCCGTCCTTGGAGCCGAAGTCGACGGGCGGACGCAGCCGCGCGAAGGCCAGCGTCGCCTCCGCGACGCCCGTGGTCCGGCAGTGCGGGATCGCGATGCCGCCCGGGAGCCCGGTCGGGGAGGTCGCCTCGCGGGCGAGCGCGTCCCCGACCAGCTGGTCGACGTCGGTAGCGCGGCCGGCGCTGCGGACCTGCTCGGCGAGGGCGCGGATGACGTCGTGCTTGTCGGAGCCGAGGTCTACGTCGAGGCGCACCAGGTCGGTCGTGATCAGGTCGGACATCGTCACCCTCCTAGGGTGAGGTTGAGGTCGCGCACCGAGACGAGCTCGGGGCGGACCTGTGTGGGGTGCGGGATGGTCGTGCCGGGGAGCCCGGCGGCCGCGCTGCCGTAGGCGACGGCGAGCGCGAGTCGTTGGTCGGGGGTACGGCGCTGGATGTCCCCGAGGAGGTAGCCGAACAGGCTGGAGTCGCCGGCACCGACGGTGCTGACGACCTGGGTCGGTGGCGGCGTCGCATGCCAGGCGCCGTCGATCGTGACCAGCACCGCGCCGTACGGGCCGAGCGTGGCGAGCACCGTGTCGACACCGCGCTCCACAAGGATGCGGGCGGCCTTCGCGGCCGCCTCGGGGTCGGACTCGAGCAGCTCGGCGTCGCCTCCCGTGAAGGACGCGAGCTCCTCGCCGTTGGGCTTCATCAGGTGCGGCGCGCTGCCGGGCAGCCGGTCCACCAGCGCGCGCAGCGGGGCGTCGCTCGTGTCGACCGCGAGCCGTGCGCCGGAGTCGCGCAGCGTGGCGACCAGGTCGGCGTACCAGTCCACCGGCGCCCCGGGCGGCAGGGAGCCGGCCAGCACGATCCAGTCCGCGGACGCCGCCCGGCGGCGCAGGGCCTCGGTGAGGCCGACCAGCACCTCGGGCGTCACAGTCGGCCCCGGGCTGTTGAGCTTCGTGGTGGTGCCGTCGGGCTCGCTGATCGTGATGTTGACCCGCAGCCCGCCGGCGTTGTGATGGACCGGGCGGCAGTCGATGCCGGCCGCGAGCAGCTCCAGCACGAACGGGTCGTCCTTGGGGGCGGGCAGGACGGCGATCGAGGGGATGCCGGCGGCCACGGACGCTCGGGAGATGTTCACGCCCTTGCCCCCGGCCTGCGAGATCACCGACTCCGCGCGCTGCACCGCACCCCGCTGGAGGGTGGCGGTGAGCGTGACGGTGCGGTCGTTGCTGGGGTTGGGGGTGAGCGTGACGATCATGCGACCACGACCTCGAGGCCGACGTCTGCGAAGGCGCGCTGGTCGGCGTCGCCGATGCCCTCGTCGGTCACGAGCACGTCGACCTCGTCGAGACCGGCGAAGCGCAGCGTGGACTCGATGCCGATCTTGCTGGCGTCGGCCAGCACCACCGCGCGCCGGGCGCTCGCCACCATGGCGCGCTTGGTCGCGGCCTCGTCGCGATCGGGGGTCGACAGGCCGTGGTCGACGGTGAGCCCGTTGGTGCCGAGGAAGACGACGTCGGCGCGCAGGTGGGCGAGTGCGGCGACGGTGTCGGCGCCGACGGCGGCCTGGGTCGCGGTCCGGACGCGGCCGGGGAGCAGGATCAGCTCGATCTGCGGGTTGCCGGCCAGCCGGGCCGCGACGGGGACCGCGTGCGTGACCACGGTGAGCCGGAGGTCGCGGGGGAGCAGGCTCGCCAGCCGGTTGGTGGTCGAGCCGGCGTCGAGCAGGATGGTCGAACCGGCCGGCGGGAGCAGCTCGAGCGCCGCGCGAGCGATCCGCTCCTTCTCCACGGTGTTCGCGGAGTCGCGCTCCACGAGCCCGGACTCGATCACGGTCAGGCTGTGCGCCGGGATGGCGCCGCCGTGCACGCGGCGGACCAGGCCCATCCGCTCGAGCGTGGAGAGGTCGCGCCGAACGGTCTCGGTAGTGACGTCGTACTGCTCGGCGAGTACGTTGACGGAGAGGCGTCCGTGCTCGGCTACCAGCTGGGCCATGGCCTGCTGGCGCTCCTCGGCGTACATGCTCATCCGGCGCCCTCCCTCGTCGAGCAAGATCTGTGTATGTGTTGTTTTACGCCCGAATATGTTGACTGTCAAGGGCGGGCGGGGGTTTACTTGTGAGCATGGTCACCAGCGACGCGAGCCAGAACACCCTCCTGCGCGGGACTCCGGTGGTGCCGGGCGTCGCCCACGGCCCCGCGCTGATCGCGCGCAGCGAGGTGTCGCCGGACGCGGTGGCGCGCTTCGGCGACGGCGGGTACGCCGACGAGGAGGCGGCCCTGGCGGCGTACGACGACGCCGTCGCCGCCGTGGGTGACGGCTTCCAGCGCAGGGCCGACAAGGCGTCCGGGGCGGCCGCCGAGGTGCTCACCGCGAGCGCCGGGCTGGCCCGCGACAGGGGCCTGCGCTCCGCGGTGCGCAAGCACCTGCGCACCGGCGACGACCTGCTGACCTCGCTCCACGCGGCGGTCGAGCAGTTCGTGGGCATCTTCACCGGCATGGGTGGGCTGATGGCCGAACGCGTCACCGACCTCCAGGACATCGAGCGGCGCCTGGTGGCCCACCTGGTCGGCGAGCCCGAGCCCGGCGTCCCCACCCCTCGCGAACCTTCGATCCTGGTCGCCGAGGACCTCGCGCCGGCCGACACGGCCGGGCTCGACCCGTCGGTCGTCCTCGCCCTGGTCACCGAGCGCGGCGGGCCGACCAGCCACACCGCGATCATCGCCCGGCAGCTGGCGATCCCCTGCGTCGTCGGCGTCGCCGGTGCCATGGCGATCCTCGGCGGCACCCGGCTCCTGGTCGACGGGACCGCGGGCACCATCGAGCAGGAGCCCGACGCCGTCGAGGCCGACGAGCGGGTCCGCGCGGACTCCGAGGCGCGCGCCGGCCTGGCCACCTGGTCGGGGCCCGGGCGCACCGCCGACGGCACCCCGGTCAAGATCCTCGCCAACGTCGCCGACGGGGAGTCGTCCCGCTCCGCGGCCGAGGCCCCCGTCGAGGGCGTCGGCCTGTTCCGCACCGAGCTCTGCTTCCTCAACCGCAAGGACGAGCCCTCGGTCGAGGAGCAGGCCGAGATCTACAGCCGGGTGCTGGCGCCGTTCGCCGGCAAGCGGTACGTCGTGGTCCGCACCCTCGACGCCGGCTCCGACAAGCCGGTGGCCTTCGCGACCCACGAGGGCGAGGAGAACCCCGCGCTGGGGGTCCGGGGGCTGCGGCTCTCGTTCACGAACCCCGCGCTCCTCGACCGCCAGCTCGACGGGATCGCCCTCGCGGCGCAGCGGACCGGCACCGAGACCTGGGTGATGGCGCCCATGGTGGCCACCGTCGCCGAGGCTGCCGACTTCGCGGCCAAGGTGCGCGACCGCGGCCTCAAGGCCGGGGTCATGGTCGAGGTGCCGAGCGCCGCGCTCCTGGCGCACCGGATGCTCGAGGTCGTCGACTTCCTGTCCGTCGGCACCAACGACCTCACGCAGTACACGATGGCGGCCGACCGGATGGCCACCGATCTCGCGCACCTCACCGACCCGTGGCAGCCCGCCGTCCTCCAGCTCATCGCGATCACGGCCGAGGCAGGCCGCCAGGCCGGGAAGTCGGTCGGGATCTGCGGCGAGGCCGCGGCGGACCCGCTGCTCGCGTGCGCGCTCGTCGGCATGGGCATCACGTCCCTGTCGATGGCCGCGGCCGCGGTGCGCCCGGTCGGCGCCCGGCTCGCGACGGTCGGCATGGACGCCTGCGAGGACGCCGCCGAGGCCGCGCTCGCAGCCGCCGACCCGATGGCCGGCCGGGCAGCGGTGCTGGAGGTCCTGGGCGGCTGAGCCCGGTCAGAGCGGTCCCGGCCGGCCGCTAGGACGCGCTGACGGTGACCGGGACGCCGTTGAAGGCGGCGTTGCCGGACACGTCCAGGAGCTCGGGGTCGGTCAGGTCGTTGACGGAGACACCCGCGACCTGCCCGGCCCGGGCCAGCCGGACGCCCTCGTGGGCGTGCCCGTAGCCGTGCGGCAGGCTCACGACCCCGCGCATCATGTCCTCGGTGGCCTGGGCCTCGACCCGCACCGAGCCGACCCGCGACGTCACCGTCACCGTCGTGCCGTCCGCGAGGCCGCGCTCGCTGAGGTCGTCGGGGTGGATGAGCAGCTGGTGGCGCGGCCGGCCCCGGGTGAGCCGCTCGGAGTTGTGCATCCAGGAGTTGTTGTCGCGCTGGTGTCGGCGTCCGATCAGCAGCAGGTCGTCGCCGGTGGGGGAGACGACGGCCCGCAGGCGTACGAGGTCGTCGAGCACCAGGGCCGGGGCCGCGTCGACGCGCTTGCTGCGGTGGGGGATGCGACCCGGCAGCTGGCCCGAGCGCAGGGGTCCGAGGTCGACGCCGGCCGGGTTGCGGCGCAGCGTCCGCAGGGTGACCCCGGACCGGCCGCGGCGCAGGAGCAGCCCGACGAGCACGGTCGGGCTCACGGAGAGCCGGAGCCGCTGCTCGAGCCGCTTCCTGAGGGGTGGCCTCGACTCCAGCCGGGCCTGGGTGCGCAGCGCCACCTCGCGGTAGATCTGCCAGTCGGGCATCGCGCCCTCGGGCTTCGCCAGCACCGCGGGTGTGAAGCGGGCGGTGTCACGCACGGCGAGCAGGTGGAAGACCAGGTCGTAGTGGTCGCGCTCCAGCGCCGTCGTCGGCGGCAGGATCACGTCGGCGTGCCGGGTCGTCTCGTTGACGTAGATGTCCACCGCGGCCATGAAGTCCAGCCCCCCGAGGGCCCGGTCCAGCGAGGCGCCGTCCGGCGTCGACAGCACGGGGTTCCCGGCCAGGGTCAGCATCGCCCGGATCTGCCCCTCGCCGGGCGTCTCGATCTCCTCGCACAGCACCGACACGGGCAGCTCGCCCCCGAACTCGGGCAGGCCCCGGACCCGGCTGCGCCACACGTCGTGGTGCCCGGGGCCGATCAGGCCGTTGCCGACCGCGTCGATGGCCGGCGTCGTGACGCAGACCCCGCCCGCCCGGTCCAGGTTCCCGGTCAGCAGGTTGAGCAGCTGCACGGCCCACTGGCAGACGGTGCCGAACGCGTGCGTGGAGACGCCCACCCGGCCGTACGCCGCGGCGCCGTCGGCCGCGGCGAGGTCGCGAGCCACCCGCCGGACCTCGTCCGCGGGCACACCGCTCATCCGCTCGGCGCGCTCGGGCGTGAAGTCGGCGACCAGGGCCTCGACGGCGCCCAGCCCGTCGACGTACGACGCGGGGCTGGTGAGACCCTCGGCGAACAGCACGTGCACCATCGCCAGCAGCACGAACGCGTCGGTGCCGGGGCGCACGAAGTGGTGCTCGGTCGCGACCTTGGCGGTCTCGGTGCGGCGCGGGTCGAAGACGACCATCCGGC
>JAOPYB010000206.1 GCA_025964835.1 Nocardioides sp.
GTCGCGGGCTGGAGTTCTTCGTGCCCAGCTTCGTGCCGTACGCCGGCAAGGACGTCGTGATCGTGGGCGGCGGGGACAGCGCCTTCGACTGGGCCCTGCACCTCGAGCCGGTGGCCAGCTCGGTCACGCTGGTGCACCGCAGGGAGGCCTTCCGCGCGCACCAGCGCACGGTCGACCAGGTCCGCGCCTCCTCGGTCGAGATCGTCACGAAGGCCGAGGTCACCGCCCTCAACGGCAACGGCTCGCTGGAGTCGGTGGAGATCACCGTCGACGGCGAGGCCACCACCCGGCCGGCGCAGGCACTCGTGGCCGCCCTCGGCTTCATCGCCGACCTCGGCCCGCTCCAGCAGTGGGGGATCGAGGTCGAGAAGCGGCACGTCGTCGTCGACTCCTCGATGCGGACCAGTCTGGAGCGGATCTTCGCCGCGGGCGACATCACGGAGTATCCCGGGAAGGTCCGGCTGATCGCGGTCGGCTTCGGTGAGGCGGCGACCGCCGTCAACAACGCCGCCGTCGCCATCGACCCGTCGGCGCACGTGTTCCCCGGCCACTCCAGCGAAGGAACCTGAGATGACCACCCCATGAGCGGGCGGGACGCCGTCAGGATGAGCGAGGGGGAGGTTGCCGACTTCCTCGCCGCCAACCTCAAGGTGCAGGTGGCCAGTGTCGGCAGGGACGGCGCCCCGCACCTGGCGACGCTGTTCTACGTCCTGCTGGACACCGGCGAGATCGCCTTCTGGACCTACGGCCGCAGCCAGAAGATCCGCAACCTCGAGCGGGACCCGCGGGTCAGCGCGCTCGTCGAGGACGGCACCGACTACTTCGAGCTCCGCGGCGTCTCGGTCAGCGGGACGGCCGAGCTGGTCCGTGAGCCCGACCGGATCTTCGAGATCGGCTCGGCGGTGGCGGTCCGGATGGTCGGCGCCAGCACGCTCGACGACCTGGGCGACATCGGCCGCGAGGCCCTCGAGAAGCAGGCCGCCAAGCGGATCGCCGTCATCGTCCGGCCCGGCCACGTCGCCACGTGGGACCACCGCAAGATGGTCTGAGCAGTCCGAGACCAGCAACGAGCCGAGGAGGCACCATGAAGATCAAGGTCGACTTCGACCTCTGCGAGTCCAACGCGCTGTGCGAGGCGTTGGCGCCCGAGGTGTTCGAGCTGGACGACGACGACTTCCTCCAGCTGAAGACCGACGAGACCAACGACGAGAACGTCGACAACGTGAAGCGCGCCGTGGCGGCCTGCCCGCGTGCCGCGATCTCGCTCGTGAGCGAAGCGTGAGAGCGCCGCGGCGGTGAGGCGTGCGCTGCCGCTGAGGTTGCGCTCGAACTGCGAGCGAACAGACAAGGACTGACATGGACGGAAATCTCTCCCTCGACGGCCGGGTCGCCGTCGTCACCGGCGCGGGGGCCGGGCTCGGCCGGGCCGAGGCGCTCGCCCTGGCCGACGCGGGCGCCCGGATCGTGCTCAACGACCTGCCCGGCGCCGCCGACGGGGCCGCCGAGGAGATCCGCTCGCGCGGCGGCACGGTCGTGGTTGTGACCGGCGACGTGGGGGAGCGGTCCACGGCCGACGCGATGGTCTCGGCGGCCGTCGACCAGCTCGGTGGCCTCGACATCGTCGTCAACAACGCCGGCATGACCCGCGACAAGATGCTCTTCAACATGAGCGACCAGGAGTGGGACGACGTCGTCCGGGTACACCTGCGCGGCCACTTCCTGCTCTCCCGCAACGCCGCGTCGTACTGGCGCACGAAGTCGAAGCAGGCCGACGCGCCCGTCTACGGCCGCGTCGTCAACACCGCTTCCGAGGCCTTCCTGGCGGGTTCCCCCGCCCAGGCGAACTACGCCGCGGCGAAGGCCGGCATCACCGCGCTGACGCTCTCGACCGCGCGTGGGCTCAGCCGGATCGGCGTGCGGGCCAACGCGATCTGCCCGCGGGCCCGCACCGCGATGACGGCGCAGGTCTTCGGCGAGGACGAGTCCGGCAAGGACGTCGACCCCTACTCGCCCGCGCACGTCGCCCCGCTCGTCGCCTACCTGGCCTCGCCGGCCGCCGAGACGATCACCGGACAGGTCTTCGTCGTGTACGGCGGCATGGTCGCGCTGCTGGCGGCCCCGGTCGTGGAGCGGCGGTTCGACGCCTCCGGCTCGACCTGGGACCTCGACGACCTCGCCAAGCAGGTCGGCGGCTACTTCGAGGGCCGCGACCCCTCGGTCGGCTTCGCGGCCGACTCCGTCATGAAGCTCACCGTCTGACCCCCGAGAGGACCCACCCATGGCCCGTCTGGCCAGCAAGATCGCCATCGTCACCGGAGGCGCCCAGGGGCAGGGCGCCCAGATCTGTCGCGCCTTCGTCGCCGAGGGCGCGAAGGTCGTCATCGCCGACGTCGCCGAGGAGGCCGGTCAGGCGCTGGTCGACGAGCTCGGCGAGAGCGCCTGGTTCGCCCGCCACGACGTGAGCGACGAGGCGTCCTGGATCGCCCTGGTCACCGAGACCGGCGAACGTTTCGGCCCCGTCAACGTGCTCGTCAACAACGCGGGCATCCTGCGTTTCGGCGAGATCGAGAGGATGGGCGCCGACGAGTTCGAGCTGGTCTTCAGGGTCAACCAGCTCGGCTGCTTCCTCGGCATGAAGTCGGTCGCGCGCACAATGCGCAAGAACGGCGGCGGGTCGATCGTCAACGCCTCGTCGATCGAGGGGCTGGCCGGGATGGCCGGGTGCGCGGCGTACTCCGCCACCAAGTTCGCCATCCGCGGCATGACCAAGGTCGCCGCGATGGAGCTCGGCCCCAAGGGGATCCGGGTGAACTCCGTGCATCCCGGCATGATCGACACCCCGATGACCAGGGTGCACGGCGGCGACGCGGCGATGGAGTACGGCGCCTCGAAGATCCCACTGCGGCGGGTGGGCCACCCGGAGGACATCGCGCCGCTCTACGTCTACCTCGCGAGCGACGAGAGCTCCTACGTCAACGGTGCCGAGATCGCGATCGACGGCGGCGTCACCGCCACCCACGCGTTCGGTGGCTAGACCCGGTCCCGGCCCGGCTGCGTCAGCGGAGCAGCAGGCGGACCGCGACCTCGATCTGCTGGCCGACCTCCTCGGCGGTGCTGCGACCGGTGACCCAGCCCACGAGCGCGGAGAGCCAGACGTCGCCGAGGACCTTGGCGATCGCGACGTCGTCGTCGGTGAGCTCGCTCTGGCCGGGGTGCATGGCGCGGGTGAGCATCGTCGTCATCAGCATGCCGACATTGTGGATCTCGGACTGCACCGACGCGTCGGCGAACATGAACGCGCGGGTCAGCGCCTCGGTGAGGTGCGGGTCGCCCTGCATGCCGCGGGTGGTCTTCTTCAGCACGAAGATCACGCGGTCGGCCGCGTTGTCACCCGGGATCGGCTTGTCGCGCAGCGTCGCCTCGGCGCGCTCGAACTCGCGGGCCAGAGCGGAGACCAGCAGGTGGATCTTCGACGGGAAGTAGCGGTAGAGCGTCCCGAGGGCCACGTCGGCCCGCTCGGCGACGGCCCGCATCTGGACGGCGTCGAACCCGCCCTTCGAGGCGAGCGCGATGGTCGCGTCGAGGATGCGCTTGCGTCGATCCCGCTGAGCTGCGGACCCGAGCTCGTCGACTGTCAGCGAGTTGACGCTGGTCACGGAGGCCTCCCATGTGGCGA
>JAOPYB010000143.1 GCA_025964835.1 Nocardioides sp.
CGTCGCGGTAGCCGACGAACTCGAAGCCGTGCTGGCGCACGCCCTTGCGGACGACCGCCCGGATCACGGCGTTCAGTCCGGGGCAGTCCCCGCCTCCGGTGAGTACTCCGACGCGCATGCCCACACCTGGATTGGATCGTTCACAAAGGACGATCCGACTCTAGTCCCGTTCGCGCGCCGGGGGCCAGCGTCGCTCAGCCGGCGGGCTCCGCCACGGGCTCCCCTCCGGGCTGGGCGGCCCGGTTGGTGACCCGCGCCGCGGCCTCGGGCATCGCCGCGCCGAGGCGGACGGCGAGCAGGGCGCCGGCCAGGGAGACCGCCAGCAGCCCGAACCAGATCGGGGCGGCACCGCGCTGGAGCAGCCAGGCGAAGCTGACGGGTGCGATCGTGCCGGCGAGGTTCCAGGCGAGCTGGATCAGTGCCAGGTAGCGGCCCCGCAGGTGGTCCGGCGCCGCCTCGGCGGACAGCGCGCCGTGCACCGGGCCGCCGAGGACCTCGCCGCACGTGTAGACGACCGAGCCCACCAGGACGACGGCCGTGGCGAGCGTGACCGAGAGCCGGCTGGCGCCCATCATCACGAGGAACGAGGACGCGAAGACGGCGTTGGTCAGCAGCAGCACCCGCCACCGCACCCAACCGGTCATCGCGCGCACGACGAGCCCCTGGCCGAAGCCGACCATCACGGTGTTGATCGTGAAGACCGCTCCGGTGACCCACCCGGGCAGGCCGAGCACCGTCGTGGCGTAGACGGGCATCGCCAAGTTCAGCGCCATCATCGACGTCGAGTAGGCGAGCTGGGTCGCCCAGAGCAGGCGGTAGGGCCGGTCGCGCAGCACCACGCCCCAGGCCCCGTCCGGCTGCCGGTGGCCGGCGCTCGCGGTCGCCGGCACCGCGAGCAGCAGCCCGAACGCGAGGCCGTAGGACACGACGTTGGCGACGACCACCGCGGCGTACGCCGTGGGCGTGCCGATCGTGATCGCGACCCCGGAGACGAGACCGCCCAGCGCGAACCCGACATTGCGCAGGGCGCCGAGGAAGCCGAACCACTTCTCGCGCTCCCCCGGCACCGAGATCGCCGCGACGATGTTGCCGTAGGAGCCCCAGAACGCCGTCCGCCCGAGCGTCACGACGACCGTCCACAGGGTCAGCGCGACGAACGAGTCGGTGAGGAGGTACGCCGCGAAGCCGACGCCCTGCAGCAGGTTGCCCGCCAGCAGCACCTGCTTCGCGCCGATGCGGTCCACCACACCACCCAGGAGGGGACCCGCCGGCAGCGAGACCAGCGACGCGAGCGAGATCGCCCCGCCGACCTGGAGGAGGCTGAGGTCGGTCGTGACCAGGAAGTAGAGGACGCAGACCGGCATGAAGACACCACTGCCGACGGCGTCGACCGCGATCGCGGTGACGAAGCGCCGGTGTGGGCCGATGGCGGGGAAACCGAGTCTGTCGAGCACCCGGCCATCCTCCAACCTCAACCCGACTTGAACGCAACCCGGTGCCGCCAGGGGGTCGCTAGGGTTCGTGGCATGACCTTCTCGATCGTCGCCCGGTCCGCTGACGGTGAGTCCTGGGGTGTCGCCGTCGCCTCGAAGTTCCTGGCCGTGGGGTCCGCCGTGCCCGCCGCCGTCGCCGGGGTCGGCGCCATCGCCACCCAGGCCGATGCCAACGTCGCCTACAAGGGCCAGGCGCTCGCCCACCTCGACGACGGCGCCACCGCCGACGTCGCGCTCCAGCGCCTGATCGAGGACGACGAGGGCCGCGACCACCGCCAGGTGGGCATCGTCGACCTCGACGGCAACGCCGCGAGCCACACCGGGCCGGCCTGCCTCGACTGGGCCGGCAGCGTGACCGGCGAGGGCTACGCCATCCAGGGCAACATCCTCACCGGCGAGGACGTCCTCGACGCCATGCGGGACGCGTGGGAGGCGTCCGACGACGACGCTCCCCTGGCCCGGCGGCTGCTGGCGGCGCTCGCCGCCGGCGACGACGCCGGTGGCGACAGCCGCGGTCGACAGTCGGCCGCGATCCTCGTGGTCCGCGACGGCGCCGGGTACGGCGGCCTCGACGACATCGCCGTCGACCTGCGGGTCGACGACGCCGCCTCATGCGGGGGCGATCCGGTCACCGAGCTGGCCAGGCTGCTCGACCTGAACGACCTCTACCTCACCGCGTCCACCGAGGACGAGCAGGTGCGCGTCACCCCCGAGCTCGAGGCGGAGCTCGAGGAGCGCGCCCGGGCGCTCGGCGCCCGCGACTTCCAGGCCTGGGTCGGCACCGAGAACTACGAGATGCGGGTCGCGTCCGACGGCGCGTGGATCGACGAGAAGGTGCTGGGGATCCTGCGCGCGGCCGAGCCCGAGCGATGAGCGTCCTCGCGATCGACGCCGGCACGACCGGCGTGACGGCCGTGGTCGTCACCCCCGACGGGACGATCGCGGCGAAGGGCTACCAGGAGTTCGCCCAGCACTTCCCGAAGCCCGGTTGGGTCGAGCACGCGCCCGAGGAGATCTGGCAGGCGACCCTGGAGGCCACCCGTGAGGTGCTGGCAAAGGTCGACGCGAGCGAGCTCAGGGGCATCGGCATCACGAACCAGCGCGAGACGATCCTGTTGTGGGACCGCGAGACCCTCGGCTCGCCCCGGCGGGCGATCGTGTGGCAGGACCGTCGTACGGCCGACATCTGCAGCCGCCTGCGCGAGGAGGGCCACGAGGACCGGGTCGCGGAGCTGACCGGCCTGCGGCTCGACCCGTACTTCTCCGGCACCAAGCTGATGTGGCTGGCCGAGCACGAGCCACGCACCTGGGCGCTGGTCGAGCAGGGCCGCTATGCGATCGGCACCGTGGACTCCTACCTGATCGCGCGGATGACGCGCGGCACCTGGCACGTGACCGACGTGTCCAACGCCTGCCGGACCCTGCTCCTCGACCTGGGCACGGGTGACTGGTCCGACGAGCTGTGCGCGCTGTTCGGCGTGCCCCGCGACGCGCTGCCCGAGCTGGTGCCCAACTGGGGCGAGATCGCCGTGACGGACCCGAAGTCCTTCTGCGACCTGTCGCTGCCGATCGCGGGTCTCGCGGGCGACCAGCAGTCGGCGCTCTTCGGCCAGACCTGCTTCGACGAGGGCGACTCCAAGTGCACCTACGGCACCGGGTCGTTCATCCTGACCAACACCGGCACGACGCTGCAGCGCTCGGACGCCGGCCTGCTGTCGACGGCCGCCTGGCGCTCGCCCGAGGGCGAGCTGACCTACGCCCTGGAGGGCGCCATCTTCGTCACCGGCGCCGCCGTGCAGTGGCTGCGCGACGGGCTCCAGATCGTGGGGTCGGCCGCGGAGACCGCCGCGATCGCGGCCTCCGTGCCGGACAGCGAGGGCGTCGTGTTCGTCCCGGCGCTCACCGGCCTGGGCGCCCCGCACTGGGACCCGCACGCGCGCGGGCTGATCATCGGCCTCACCCGCGGGACCACCCGCGGACACATCGTCCGGGCGACGCTGGAGGCGATCGCGTTCGAGGTGCGCGACGTGCTCGAGACGCTGCCGAACTGGGCGTCGGGCCCGCTGGACACGCTGCGCGTGGACGGTGGCGCCAGCGCCAACGACCTGCTCTGCCAGGTCCAGGCCGACCAGATCGGGGTGCCGGTCGAGCGCCCCAGGATCGTCGAGACGACGGCGCTGGGGGCCGCGTTCCTCGCCGGGCTCGGGACCGGCGTGTGGTCGTCCACCGACGACCTGCGGGAGACCTGGCGGCTCGACCGGCGCTTCGAGCCCGGCGGCGACCGCGACCGGGCCGACGCCGCCCACGCCCGCTGGATCGAGGCCGTGAACCGGTCGAAGGGCTGGGCGACCGGCTGAGCCGGGCTACCGGCTGAGCCGGTCGAGCGCGGCCGCGGCGGCGTCGTGCTGCTTCGTCGCCGCCGCCAGCGAGTCCTCGGCCTCCGCCCGCACGTCCTCCGCGTCGGACAGCTCGTCGTCGACCTCCTCCGAGCCCGTCTCGAGCTCGGCGAGCCGACGCCTGAGCTCGTCCATCTCGGCCTGGAGCTGCATGCTCCGGGCCTCCAGCTCCTCGACGTCGGCCACGGCGGCGGCGACCGCCTCGGCCGCCCGTGCTCGCTCCGCCTCGGTCTCCTCGAGGCGCGCCCGGGCAGCGGCGGCGGCCTTCTCGTCGGCCTCCGGGTCACGGACGACCCGGAGGTCGGGCCGGTGCGGAGCCTCGGCGGTCCGGGGGGTGGCCGCGAAGCCCAGGGCAGCGGGCAGGGCGACGGACCCGCCGGGGTCGACGCCGTCGACACCCGTCGTGGCGAGGGCGGCGACCAGCAGCCCGCTCCGGACGGCCCGCGCGCACGCCTCGTCGACCATCGCGGCGGTCAGCGTGGCCTCGACCTGGTCGGACACGGCGGCGGTGACCCGCTGGCCGTGCTCGGCGGCGAGGGCCCGGGCGCGCGTCGTGACCGCCGCCGTGAGCTGCCGGCGCTGGCGGGTCAGGGCGCGCAGCTCCTCGCCGGCGAGGTTCGCCTGCGCCTCCCGCAGCGCCGCACCGATCGCGATCACCTGCTCGACCTGCTCGGTCTCGTGCCGGACGAGGAGGTCGACGACCCAGGCGGCCAGCGAGGGTTTGCGCAGCGCCTTGACCTGGCTGGACAACTCGGCGTCCGCGGCCTTCAGCTCCTTGGCGCGGGCGTCGCGCGCCGGCGTGAACTCGGGCAGGCCGAGCCCGTAGAGCTCGTCGGCGATCTCGAGGAGACCCGGGTTCTCGGCCATCACTGGATCCTACGAGGCGCCAGGTCCAGCTCGTGCTCCATCTCCTCGGGGTGCGGCAGCCACTCGGCGGCCCGCGTGGCTCCCGTCGCCCGCCAGCCGAGGTGCTCGTAGAACCCCCGGGCGCGGTGGTTCTCCCGCAGGCACCAGAGCACGGCGCGGTGCGCGCCCCGCTCGCGCATCGATGCCGTGGCGCGCTCGACGGCCTGCCGGGCCAGGCCCGCACCCCAGTGGTCCGGGTGCACGGCGAGGTGCCGCAGCGTCGTGGCGTCGTACGCCGCGAGGGCCGCGAGGCCGTCGGGCCCCGGCCGGACCTCGACGACGACGCCGGGCTCGACCAGGGTGCGTCGCCAGCGGGCGAGCACGTCGTCGTAGGGGTAGGGGTGCAGCTCGGGCGGGAACACGTGGCCCAGGGTGGCCAGGTTGGCGGCCCGCTCGAGGTCGGTGAGGAGTGTCGCGTCCCCGGGGCCGGCGGCGCGCCAGCCCATCACTCGTCGTCGTCGTCGTCGAGGCCGTGCTCGATGACGTAGCGGGTGAGCTCGACCCGGTTGTGCATCTGCAGCTTGCGCAGGGTGTTCTGGACGTGGTTCTGGACGGTGCGGTGCGAGATCACCAGCCGCTCGGCGATCTGCCGGTAGGACATCCCCTTCGCGACCATCTTGAGCACCTCGGTCTCGCGCTCGGTGAGCTCGGGCTGCATCGGGTCCTGGGCCGCCGACGGGTCGGACAGGCGCCGGAACTCGCCGAGGACCAGGCCGGCCAGGCCCGGGGTGAAGACCGTGTCCCCGGCCGCGATCCTGCGGACGGCCGAGAGCAGCTCCTCGCGGGAGGCCGACTTCACGAGGTAGCCCGTCGCACCGGCCTTCACGGCGTCGAGCACGTCGCCCTGCTCCCCGGAGGCGGACAGGATCAGCACCCGGGCGGACGGGTCCTGCCGGAGCATCGCGGCGGTGACCTCGACACCGTTCGGCGCCGGGATCTGCAGGTCGAGGACGACCACCTGGGGCCGCGCCGCGGGGAAGCGGGCCAGCGCCTCGGCGCCGCTGGCCGCCACCCCGACCACCTCGAAGCCGGCGGCGATCAGGTCGTTCTCGACGGCGTCGCGCCACATGGGATGGTCGTCGACGACCATCACCCGGATGGCTGGCTGCTCGGTCATGCTGCGGACCCTAGACGATCCGGCTCAGTCCGGAGGGCGGACGAAGCGGCCGCGCCGGTGCACGAGCACGGGTACGTCGTCGCCGATGGTCACGTCGTCGACCCGGCAGGTCACCAGGCGCGACCAGCCGACCTCGGAGCCGTGCTCCAGCGAGACGCCCGCCCAGGTGTCCGCACCGACGAGCCGCGGACCCCAGTCCGTCTGCTCGAAGTCCGCCTGCGCGAAGAGCCCGCCCGGGGCGGGTGCGGAGCCGGCGAACGCGTCGGCCAGGCCCCGCTGCTCCCAGGAGAGCAGCTGCACCACCGCCCGACCGGTCCCGGTCAGGGCATCGGCGAGGTCGGAGTCCGGGTCCAGCAGCGCCAGCAGCCGGGGCGGCTCGCCGTTGGCCACCATCAGCGACGACACCGTGAGCCCGGCCCGGTCACCGGCGTCACCCGCGGTCCACAGGGTCACGGCGGACCCGATCCGGCCGCGGAAGCGACGTACGGGGTCGGGCTCGGCGGGGAAGGGGTGCCCGGAGTGGATCGTCACGGTCGCGAGCCTAGGACACGTGCTCGGGCCGGGATGCCCCGAAATGGGCGCCGGGCCGGCTTCCCCCATGGAAGTCGGCCCGGCGGTGGTGCGGGGAGGGAGCCCGTGTGGCCGCCCGCTCGGGACGGACGACCACACGGGGGTCTCGGGGTGGTGCGGGGCGGTGCCGGGTCAGCGGTTCTCGGCGGTGCGCTGGGTGGCGTCGAACTTGAAGGTGATCACGTTGGACAGGCCCTGGAACGTG
>JAOPYB010000235.1 GCA_025964835.1 Nocardioides sp.
AGCCCCTCGACGTCGACGGCGTCCGGACCGTCGAGGTGGGCGTCGGGCTGTGGCTCCTGGGCTTCCTCGCCCTGCTGCCGTTCTACGGCCGCCTCGAGGACGCCGGACATGTCTGGTGGCTGTGGACCTGTCTGGCCGGCTTCGGCCTGGGCCTCTTCGGGCTCGAGTACTGCCGCCGCCGGCGCAAGGTGCGCGCCGAGCTCAGCAGGGCCGACTGAGTCTCGATACGCCGGCCGCGCGCTCGTTCCTCGCTCGGCCCAGGAGCGTTCAGAAGGTCTCGAGGTCGTCGAGGGTGATCGTGTCGACGACCGGCTCCGGCAGCGGCTGCGGCTCGTGCCGCTTGGCCAGCTGGACCTCGGAGTGCGCGCCGCACCCGTGGTCGAAGGAGACGACGCGGCCGTCGTCGTTGGCGTCGCCGTTGGCGCAGACGCCGAACAGCTCCGACATCGGGCCCGCGACCCGCACCAGGAAGCCGCACGTGGTGCAGGAGTCGGGAGCCGACTGGGCGATCGGGGAGCCGGGGCCCGCGTCGCCGTCGTACCAGCGCTGGGCGGCGAGGTCGCGGCCCTCGAGTGAGAGCGTGCGCACCCGGCCGAGGCCGAGGTCCTCGGCGACCGCACGGACCTGGCCGCGCTCGTCGTCGGGGATCGCGTCGTCGCCGACGAGGTACGTCGGCACGAGACGCGGGTCGTCGTCCTCGACGGGGAGCAGGTCGCCCGGGGAGAGGTCACCGGGCTGGATGCGCTCGCGGTAGGGCACCCACGGCGGAGCGACGATGGCCTCGTCGCCGGGGATGAGGACGATCTCGTCGATGGTGATGGTCTTCTGGCGCGGCGCGCGGGCGACGGTGACGCACCAGCGCCAGCCGACGTAGCCGGGCCGGGTGCAGGCGAACTGGTGGGTGACGAGGCGCTCGTCCTCGACCACGTGGCCGAGGTGCTCGCCCACGTCCGCGGCGTCGGCCTCCTCGAGGAGCGCGGCACGTGCCTGGTCCACCGCGGCGACGGCGGCGGTGTCGGGCTTGAGGCGCACGGAGGTCATCACGGACGAAATCATGACTCATGGACCCCCCACCTGTCAGGTCGGGTGTCTCGGCCGGGGCCCGGCTGCGCTCCGGGGCGCCCGGGAACCACGTGCCCCGGCGCCGTGTCCCACTGACGCGACGTCGGCGGCACCGGGCAGGATGGAGCCATGACCGCGCCGCCTCCGGACTCCCCCGCGGAGGAGCAGCGCTGGCGCGACCCCCACCCCGACGCCGGGACGTCGACGCCGACGGGCGGCGACCGGGCCCGCTCGGTCGGCCGCGGTGTCGGCGCGAGCGCCCGGTTCGCCGGTCGGGGGGTCCGTGGCCTGGCCCGGGCCACCGGCCGCGCGGGGGGCTACACCGTGCGCCAGGCCCGGCGGGCGGCGCGCGCCGAGGGGGCCGGCGACTCCGGCCTGTTTCGCCTGATCGAGATGCACGCCTTCAACACCGCCGGCGACGCGGCCGTCGCGATCTCCCTCGCCGGCACCCTCTTCTTCCAGGTCCCGACGGGCGAGGCACGGGGCCAGGTCGCGCTCTTCCTCGGCCTCACGATGCTGCCGTTCGCGGTGGTCGCCCCGCTCATCGGCCCGTTCCTGGACCGTTTCAGCCACGGCCGGCGCTGGGCGATCGGGGCCACGATGGCCCTGCGGGCCTTCCTCTGCTGGGTCCTGGCCTCGGCGGTCGTCACCGGCTCCACGCTCCTCTTCCCCGCAGCCCTGGGCGTGCTCGTGGCCTCCAAGGCCTACGGGGTGACCCGGGCGGCCGCCGTCCCGAGGCTGGTGCCGAAGAGCTTCACGCTGGTCAAGGCCAACGCGCGCATCTCCCTGTCCGGAGTGGTGGGGGCCGCGGTCTCGGCGCCCCTGGCGGCCGGCGCCTCGACCTTCGGGGCCGAGTGGTCGCTGCGCTACGCGTTCGTGCTCTTCGTGATCGCCACGATCCTCGCCATCCTGCTGCCCGCGAAGGTCGACGTCAGCCACGGCGAGGAGGTGCTGGCGCTGGGCCCCGGCCTGACCGGGACCCGGACGATGCCCGTGGGTGCCAAGAAGCCGCGCGCGCAGGTCCCACCGGCGGTGGCCTTCGCGCTGCGCGCCAACTGCGGCCCTCGCTTCCTCTCGGGCTTCCTGATCATGTTCATGGCGTTCCTGCTGCGCGAGAACCCGATCGGGGAGTGGCGCACCGAGGTGCTGCTCGGCATCGTCCTCGGCGCCGCCGGCATCGGGAACACCGCCGGCATCGCCGTCGGCTCGCTGCTGCGCCGGCTGAACCCACCCGTGCTGGTGGTCCTCGCGCTCGCGGCGGACGCGGTCGTCGTACTGGTCGCCGCGCTCTTCTACGGCGTCTTCGCGCTGGGCCTGCTCGGGCTCACCGCCGGCCTCGCCCAGTCGCTGGCCAAGCTCGCGCTCGACGCGACGATCCAGCGCGACGTCCCCGAACGCGTGCAGTCGAGCGCGTTCGCGCGCTCCGACACCACCCTGCAGCTGGCCTGGGTCATCGGCGGCTTCCTCGGCATCGTGATGCCGCTGATGC
>JAOPYB010000271.1 GCA_025964835.1 Nocardioides sp.
ACAGCTCGCGGGAGTGCGCCGGGACGGCGCGGCCGTAGCGCAGCCCGAACTCGTAGATGTACGTCGGCCGCTCGAGCCCCTCGAGCTCGTAGGGCCGCTCGTCGACGACCTCGACGCCCATCGAGGACAGCATCGGCAGGATCTCCGACAGCGACAGCGGGGTGCCGATCCGGAAGACCTTGAGCCGGGCCTCGCCGCGGCCGGCGTCCATCTGCTCGTACAGCGAGAGGTCGATGCCCTCGTCGTCCTCGATCGCCTCGAGCCGGCCGAGGTCCGCCGCGCCGGTGCGGGCCGCGAAGTCCTCCTTGTAGGCCTCGGGGAACGACTCCAGGTAGCGGCGGGCCAGCCGGGTGCCGTCCTCCTCGCCGTACTCCGCGATCACGGCGGTGATGAAGTCGTCGCGCCACGAGCGCGAGGCCTCGGTCAGCCGGCGCTCGAGGTCGCTCGTGTCGACCTCGGGGATGGTGCCGCCCCGGGGCGGGTGGACGACGAAGTGGACCCGCGCGGTCGTGGACTCGTTGACGCTGACGTTGAACTCGACCGACTCGCCCCCGAGGCGCTCCTTGAGGAGCTGGGAGAAACGCTCGCGGACGGTGGTGTTGTAGCGGTCGCGGGGCAGGTAGACGAGGACCGACACGTAGCGCCCGTAGGTGTCGCGGCGGATGAACATCCGGACCTGGCGACGCTCACGGGCGTGCATCGCCGCCTCGGCCATCGGGGCCAGCTCGTCGACCGCCGTGTGGAAGAGCTCGTCGCGCGGGTAGGTCTCGAGGGTGTCCATCAGCGCCTTGCCGGCGTGGCTGCGCGCGTCGAAGCCGCTGCGCTTGAGGTCCGACGCGGCCTTCTCCCGCAGCATTGGGATCCGGGTGAGCGACTCGGTGTAGGCGGCGCTGGAGAACAGGCCGAGGAAACGACGCTCGCCGACGACCTCGCCGTTCTCGAACTTCTTGACGCCGACGTAGTCGAGGTACGCCGGGCGGTGCACGGTCGCGCGCGAGTTGGCCTTGGCCAGGACGAGGAGGGTCTTCTCCCGGGCCTTGGCCTTCACCATCGCGGGCAGCTTGCCGAAGGACGCCGACATGTCCTGGTCGGCGCGGAGGATGCCGAAGCCGGTGCCCGGGACGGCGCGGAGCAGCTCGTCGTCCCCCTCGCGCTCGAGGCGGTACTCGCGGTAGCCGAGGAACGTGAAGTGGTCGGAGGCGAGCCACTGCAGCAGCTCGCGGCCCTGGCGGACCTCGGCCGGGTCGAGCGGGGGCGGGTCGCTCTCGAGCTCCTCGACGATCGCGAGGACCTGGGCGTGCATCTTGTCCCAGTCCTCGACGGACTCCCGGACGTCGCGGAGCACGCGCTGCACGGCCTCCTCCACGGCTCCGGGGTCGTCGCCCTCGCGGATGCGGTCGATCTCCACGTGCATCCAGGACTCGCGCACCGCCTCGCCCTCGGGCTCCAGGGAGCCGTCGGCCACCGCCTGGACGCTCTGCAGCGCCCCGGTGATGTCGCGGCACACGTCGAAGTTGGGGTGGATGACGACGTGGACGTCACGCAGCTGGCGGGACAGCTCCATGGTGAGCGAGTCGACGAGGAAGGGCATGTCGTCGGTGACGACCTCGACGACGGAGTGCCCGCCGGCCGACCAGCCGTGTTCGCTCAGGCTCGGGGTGAAGACGCGGACCTGGGCGGTGCCCTGGGGGCGGTTGCCCGCCAGCTTCCACTGCGAGGCGAGGGCGCCGTAGACGTCCACGTCGTTGCGCTCGCAGACGTCCTCGGGTGCTACGTGGCGGTAGTAGGCCTTGAGGAGCGCGCCCACCCTGTCGTGCGGCGGGCCGCCGGTGCCCTTGCGGGCGAGGGCCAGGTCGGTGGCCTTCGCGATGAGGTCGGCTTTGTCCTGATCCAGCGTCGTCGTTGACACGCCCCGACACTAGGACCCCACGCGTGGCGGCGCCAACACGGGGCGGGGGCTGCGTGTCAGACCCCGTCACGGTCCCGGCCGGACCCCTCACAGCTCCGAGCGCAGGTCCCAGAGCAGCGGGTAGTAGCGCAGGGGCAGCCGGGAGCGGAGGTACTGCGAGCCGCTGGAGCCGCCGGTGCCGGACTTGCTCCCGATCATCCGCTCGACCATCACGACGTGCCGCGCGCGCCAGCTCGCGGCGAGCTCGTCGTGCTGCAGCAGCGCTTCCGCGAGGGCCCAGACCACGGCATGCCGCGAGCGGTCGTGGGCAGCGGTCCGCAGCGACGCCGAGATGGCCTCGTCGGTGTCTGCGTCGAGACCCTCGCTGCGCAGCGCCTGGACGAACGCGTCCCACAGCGTGGGCTCCGCGAGGCGTTCGGCGAGCCGCTTCTGCTCGGTCTCGGTCAGTCCCTTGAAGCGCTCGACGTACGACGGGTCCTTGGCGCCGGACAGGAACTCGAGCTCGCGGAACTGCACCGACTGGAAGCCGCTGGCGGGGGCGAGCCGTTGGCGGAACTCGAGGAAGTCCTGCGGGGTCATCGTCTCCAGCACGTCGACCTGGTGGACGAGGACCCGCTCGATGACGTGGACCCGCGCGAGGAGGTGCTGCGCCCACCAGAGCGTGCGGCCCTCGATCTCGCCCATCATGGCGTCGCGGGCGGCGCCGACCTCGTGCAGCAGCTGCTTGAACCAGAGCTCGTAGACCTGGTGGATCGTGATGAACAGCAGCTCGTCGTGCGCGGCCGGGTCGGACTCGAGGTGCTGGGAGTCCAGGAGCTGGGGCAGCCGCAGGTAGCTGCCGTAGGTCAGCTGCGCCCCCTGCTCCCCGAAGGACACGAAAGTCTCGCTCATGGGCGTGCACGCTAGTCCTCCTGCGGGAGCCCCGGCGTACGCCATGATGTGCCCCATGAAGTTCCGACACGAGCTGGCCTACGACGCCGGCCCCGACCAGGTCTTCGAGATGCTGGCCGACCCCGCCTTCCGCGAGGCGGCCTGCGCCGCCCAGGACGTCATCTCGGCGGACGTCGAGCTCACCCGCACCGGCAACGGCTTCTCGCTGACCGTCGACCAGCAGCAGCGGACCGACGACCTCCCGTCGTTCGCCCGCGCGTTCGCCGGCGACTCGACGCAGGCCATCCAGCGCGAGGCCTGGGCGGACACCACCGGCGGGACCCTGAAGATCGAGGCGCCGGGCAAGCCGTCCGAGATCTCGGGCACCATCACGCTGCGACCCGAGGGCAGCGGCACGGTGGAGATCGTCGAGCTCGACGTGCGGATCAAGGTCCCGCTGATCGGCGGCAGGCTCGAGAAGCTGCTCGCCGACAAGGTCCGCAGCGGCATGGACTCCGAGCACGCGGTCGGCGTCGCGTGGCTGGCGGGTGAGCGCTGATGTCGAAGCGCCTGACCCACGTCCTGACGTACGACGCACCGTTGGCCGCCGTCGCCGCGATGCTGGCCGACCCGGCGTTCCGCGAGCAGGTCTGCGACGCCCAGGGCGTGCTGCGGCACACCGTCACGATCGAGGGTGACGCCGCGGACGGCGACCTCGAGGTGACGGTCGACCAGGTGCAGGCCGCGTCCGGCATCCCGTCCTTCGCGAAGAAGTTCGTCGGTGACGAGATCAACGTCGTCCAGACCGAGTCGTGGTCGTCTCCCGGGGCCGGCGACATCCGGGTGACCATCCCCGGCAAGCCCGGCGACATGAGCGGCACCGCCCGCCTGACCGAGTCCGGCGGCACCACCACGGAGACCGTCACGCTGGACATCAAGGTCGGCATCCCGCTGGTCGGCGGCAAGATCGAGGGCCTGGTCGCCGACCTGCTGCTGAAGGCGCTCAAGGCCGAGAACCGGGTCGGGCGCGACTACCTGTCCCGCTGATCGTCCTCGTGGCGGTCCTGGCGCCGTCGTACGGCGATGACGATGCCGAGCAGCAGGAAGGGCCCGAACGCCAGCGCGTAGACGAGCGTCTGCTCGTAGGGGTGCAGGGCGCCCATGTGCAGGGGCAGGACCGGGGCGTTCATCGCGGGTGATTGTGCCGCACGGGCATGCCCGCTCCGGCGCGGGCCCACGGGTAGGAGACATGGTTCACATCGGGGCCCGTCGCGGAATGGTGGTCCGCGTCGATGGGGTTGACCCGGTGACCACGAACTGCGACCGGAGGAGCCCATCACCTCATGCCCGACCTTTTCGACGCCCTGACCGTGAAGTCCTGGGAGCTGCGGAACCGCCTCGTCATGGCGCCGCTGACCCGCAACCGTGCCGACGAGAACGGGGTGCCCGGAGACCTCGCGGTGGAGTACTACGCCCAGCGCGCATCCGCCGGCCTGATCATCAGCGAGGGAACCCAGCCCAGCGCGGTCGGCCAGGGCTACCTGAACACCCCCGGCATCCACTCCCCCGAGCAGGTCGCCGGGTGGCGCCGGGTCGCCGACGCCGTCCACGCCCGGGGCGGGCGCATCGTCGTGCAGCTGATGCACGCCGGCCGGGTTGCCCACCCGGACAACAAGCACGGGCTCGAGAGCATCGCGCCCAGCGCGCTCGCGGCACCCAACGAGATGTTCACCGCCGACGGGATGAAGCCGCACCCGGCCCCCCGCGCGCTCGAGCTGTCCGAGATCCCCGACGTCGTCGCGGACTACGTGCACGCCGCGCGCTGCGCCGTGGAGGCAGGCCTGGACGGGGTCGAGGTGCACGCGGCGAACGGCTACCTGATCCACCAGTTCCTGGCGCCCGGCTCCAACGAGCGCACCGACGAGTACGGCGGCTCGCCCGAGAAGCGCGCCCGCTTCGCGATCGAGGTCACCAGGGCCGTCGCCGAGGCGATCGGCCCGGAGCGGGTCGGCATCCGGATCTCCCCCGCCCACAACATCCAGGGCGCGACCGAGGAGGACCCGGCCGACGTCGAGTCGACGTACGGCGCCCTCATCCAGGCGATCGCTCCCCTGGGCCTGGCCTACCTCAGCGTGCTGGCAGAGCCCCGCCAGGACCTGGTCCAGCGGCTCCGCAAGGACTTCGGTGGCGTGCTGATCGCGAACGACGGCTTCGGCCAGGTCACCACCCGCGAGTCGGCCCAGGCGATCCTCGACGAGGACCTCGCCGACGCGGTCGCGGTCGGGCGGCTGTTCCTGGCCAACCCGGACCTCCCGAGGCGCTGGGAGACCGGTGCCGCGCTCAACGAGCCGAACGGTCACACGTTCTACGGCGGCGGCGCGGAGGGCTACACCGACTACCCGTTCCTCGACTGACGTCGCTGACCCGCCCGAAAGTGAGCGAGCTTGGGAGCTCGCCATTCAAAGTTTCGGGCGGGTCAGCCTCGCCACCCAAAAGTTTCGGGCGGGTCAGCGATGAGTTTCGGGCGGGTCAGCCCATGTAGGGGTAGCGGTAGTCCTTCGGCGGGACGAACGTCTCCTTGATGGAGCGCGGGCTGGTCCAGCGCAGCAGGTTGACCGCGGCACCGGCCTTGTCGTTGGTCCCGGAGGCCCGGCCGCCGCCGAAGGGCTGCTGGCCGACGACCGCCCCGGTCGGCTTGTCGTTGATGTAGAAGTTGCCGGCCGCGAAGCGGAGCTCCTCCTGGGCCCAGGCGATCGCCCGGCGGTCCTGGGCGATGATCGAGCCGGTCAGGGCGTACGGCGCGATCGACTCCATCGCGCGCACGACCCGCTCGTAGTCTCCGTCCTCGTAGACGTGCACGGCGAGGATCGGGCCGAAGTACTCGGTCGTGAACATCTCGTCGGTCGGGTCCCCGCCCTCGACGACGGTAGGGCTCACGAAGTAGCCGACCGAGCCGTCGAGGGTCCCGCCCACGAGGATGTCGAGCTTGCGCGAGCGCTTGGCCCGCTCGATCGCCGTCTTGTGCTTGGCGAACGCGCGGTCGTCGATGACCGCGCCCATGAAGTTCGAGAAGTCGGTCGGGTCACCGATCTTGATGCTCTCGATCTCGGAGACCAGCGAGTCCTTCATCTTCGACCAGACCGAGCGGGCGACGTAGGCCCGCGACGCGGCCGAGCACTTCTGGCCCTGGAACTCGAAGGCACCGCGGATCATCGCGGTGCGGACCACGTCCGGGTCGGCGGAGGGGTGGGCGACGATGAAGTCCTTGCCGCCGGTCTCGCCCACGATGCGGGGGTAGGCCCGGTAGTTCTCGATGTTGTTGCCGACCTCGCGCCACAGGTGCTGGAAGGTCGGGGTCGATCCGGTGAAGTGGATGCCGGCGAGGTCCGGCGAGGAGAGCGTCACCTGCGAGACCTCGAGACCGTCTCCGGGGAGCATGTTGATGACGCCGGGCGGCATGCCGGCCTCCTCGAGCAGCTCCATCGTCAGCGACGCCGCGAGCTGCTGGGTGGGCGAGGGCTTCCAGATCACCGTGTTGCCCATCAGGGCGGGCGCGGTGGGCAGGTTCCCGGCGATGGCCGTGAAGTTGAACGGCGTGATCGCGTAGACGAAGCCCTCCAGGGGGCGGTGGTCGGTGCGGTTCCAGACACCCGGGCTGTTCGCGATGGGCTGGTCGGCGAGGATCTCGCGGGCGTAGTGGACGTTGTAGCGCCAGAAGTCGATGAGCTCGCAGGCGGCGTCGATCTCGGCCTGGAACGGCGTCTTCGACTGGCCGAGCACGGTCGCGGCGTTGAGCCGCTGGCGCCACGGCCCGGCAAGCAGGTCCGCGGCCTTGAGGATGACGGCGGCGCGGTCGTCGAAGTCCAGGTCGCGCCAGCCGGGCGCGGCCTCGGTCGCGGCCCGGACCGCCGCCTTCGCGTCCGCCTGCGTGGAGTTCTTCATGACGCCCAGCACGTGCTGGTGGTCGTGGGGCTGCACGACCTTGATCTCGGCTCCCCCACCGGCCTTGCGGCGTCCGCCGATGTGCGCCTTGAGGTCCTTCTGCTTCCTCTCGAGCTTCTCGATCTCCTCGAGCAGGGCCTGCCGCTCGGGGCTGGCCGGCGCATAGGTCAGGTTCGGCTCATTGGTGGGAGCCGGGGGCGAAGTCACTGCGTCCATGACCGCGATGCTGTCAGACCCGGGCGCCGGGCTCCAAGCCAACCGCGGCCCCGGGCGGGGTCGGCGACGCTCAGTCCAGGAGGTGCGGGATCTCCTGGGTGGCGAACCAGGCGAGGTCGTCGTCCTGGTCGGCGCCCTCGCCACGGTCCTGGGTGTCGACGTGGGCCGCGGCGACGTTCTTCCACGGGAGGTCCGCGGCGACGTCGACCAGCGTGGGGTCGTCGCCGGGCACGGGCACGACCGAGGGCACGTCGGCGGCGACGACGTAGCGGCGCGGTGCGTCCCCGCTCTCCCGCAGCGACGCGGAGGTGGCGGCCGCCGCCATCAGCGCGGCGTACTCCCAGGACTCCTCGTCGCCGCCGTCCCACTCGGACCGGAGGGCGTCGGTGACGGCGTG
>JAOPYB010000328.1 GCA_025964835.1 Nocardioides sp.
CCGTCACCCCCGCACCGTCGTAGCGGGACAGGTCGACGTGGGTGAGCAGCACACCGGCGCGGGTCTTGTACCGCTTGTTCACCGCGATCAGCACCGCCGTGAACGGCTCCAGCACCCGCGCCTGACGCAGCGCGCCGACGTCCACACCCGGCCGGCCGGTCACGGCGGCGGCGAGCTCGACGACCCGGGCACGGGCGGCCGGGTCGTCGCCGCACACCAGCACGTCCTCGTGGTCGACGTGGTCGTCCTCGCCCCACAGCGTCACCGCCGAGACGTGGTGGAAGGCGCCGACGACCCGGGCGTCCGGCACCAGGGCCGCGGCCGTCTCCGCCGCGCTGCCCCCGGGGACGTCGAGCCCGTAGGGGCCCTGCTTGTCGAACCCGAGCGGGTTCACGCAGGAGATGACGACCTTGCCCGCGAGCGGCAGCGAGGCGACCAGCTCGTCGTGGCCGTCGTACGGCACCGCCAGCAGGACGACGTCGGCGTCCGCGCAGGCGTCCGCGTTGGCGGCACCCGTGACCGTGCCGGCGCCCGTCACTCCCTCTAGGCGGGCGGTGACCTCGTCGGCCACCGGGACGGCCTTCTCGGCGGCCCGCGACCCGATGACCACGTCGTGGCCGTGGCGGGCGAACCGGTAGCCCAGGCCCTTGCCCTGCGGCCCGGTGCCGCCGATCACGGCGATGCGGTAACTCGTCAACGCACACTCCTCAGTTCGGTTGCCTGAAGGATGTCATCCGGACCCCACACTCGCGCCGGCCGTCCATCCTTGCCATGATGACAGCAGTTCTGTCACGGTTGGGACGACCCCGACTCCAAGCCCCAGGAGAACCATGAAGCTCTCGATGCCCCTCATCTACGCCGGGAACCCGCGCGAGAGCGCCGACCAGGTCGCCGGGCTCGAGAAGGCCGGCCTGGACACGATCTGGGTGGCCGAGCCCTACGGCTTCGACTCCCCCACGCTGATGGGCTACCTGGCCGCGAAGACCGAGACGGTCGAGATCGGCGCCGGCATCCTGAACGTCTACTCGCGCACCCCGGGCGCGCTGCTGCAGACCGCGGCCGGGCTCGACAACGTGTCCGGCGGCCGCGCCGTCATCGGGCTCGGCGCGTCCGGTCCACAGGTCATCGAGGGCTTCCACGGGCTGCCCTACGACAAACCGCTCGGCCGCACCCGCGAGATCATCGACCTGCTCCGCCGCGGCCTGCGCCGCGAGGCCCTGGTCAGCGACGGCATCTACAAGATCCCGCTCCCCGAGGGCCAGGGCCTCGGCCTCGGCAAGCCGCTGAAGCTGCTCAACAGGCCCGAGCGGGCCGACGTGCCCCTGTGGGTCGCGGCGCTCGGCAACAAGAACGTCGAGATGACCGCCGAGGTGGCCGACGGCTGGCTGCCGTTCCTCTTCAACCCCGAGAAGGCCAAGGACGTCTGGGGCGACGCGCTCGCCGCGGGCCGGGCGAAGCGCTCGGCCGACCTCAAGCCGCTCGAGATCTCCGCGGGCGGCATGGTCGCGATCGGCGAGGACGTCAAGGGGATGCTCGACTTCATGCGCCCGATGTACGCGCTGTACGTCGGCGGCATGGGCGCGCGCGGCAAGAACTTCTACAACGAGCTCGCCTGCCAGTACGGCTACGAGCAGGAGGCCAAGGAGATCCAGGACCTGTACCTCGGTGGCAACAAGCGCGACGCCGAGGCCAAGGTGCCGCTGGAGTGGCTCGAGGCGGGGAACCTGGTCGGCCCCGCGTCGTACGTCAAGGAGCGCATCGCCGCCTTCCAGGAGGCCGGGGTCACCAGCCTCCAGGTCTCCCCCGCCTCCGACGACCCGGCGGCCACCGTCGCCCAGGTCAAGGAATGGGTGTCATGAGCCCGGGGCGGCTGCACTCGCGGGGGCGCTACGACGTCCTCCGCGAGATCCAGTCGCTCGACCCGGACACCGACACGGACCGGATCGTCTGGCTGACCAGCCGCCACGAGTTCCCGTGGGACTACACGCAGGGCACCGGGATCGCGTTCCTCCGCGACTACGGCGTGCCCTCGATCGCGCGGCTGCTCGACCGCACCCGTCAGTTCGAGGACCATGGCGTGAAGCGGTACGACGACACGCTGCTCTTCGCCGAGGAGGCGTCGGTCGAGGGCATCGACTCCCCCCGCGGCCACGCCGGCGTGCGACGGCTGAACCAGATCCACGGCCACTACGACATCCCGAACGACGAGTTCCAGTACGTCCTCGCCACGACGATCGTGGGACCGGTCCGGTGGATCGAGCAGTACGGCTGGCGGCGCCTCGACCCGGTCGAGACGCGGGCGCTGGCGCGGTTCACCACCCGCTTCGGGACGTTGATGGGGATCAGGGACCTCCCGACGACGTACGACGGCTACCTCGAGCTGCTGACGTCCTACGAAGCCAAGCACTTCGCGTTCGACCCGGCCAACCGCCGGGTCACCGAGGCCACGCTGCGGGTCGCCCGGCGGACCGCACCGGCCCCGCTCAGGCCGCTGGTGCGGCGGGCGACGATCGCGCTGATGGACGAGCCGCTGCGCGCGGCGCTCGGCGTCCCGCGCCAACCGGCCTGGTTCGTGCGGGCGGTGCGGGCCGGGTTGAGGCTGCGGGCACGCCTGCTGCGTCTGGCTCCTCCGCGCCGGGAGGCCTACCACCACCGGCCATCGACGTACCCCCAGGGCTACACGCTGGGCGACCTCGGTCCCGCCTCGATGATCGACTCGCTCAACGCGGCCCGCCCGTCGAGCCCGTCGAGCCCGTCGAGACCTAGCGGCCGAGCCAGCGCGTGATCACCGCGTTGGCCGCCCGCTGGAATCCGGCGACGACGGCCTCGAGCGTCAGCTGACGCAGCTGCGGGAGTGTCCGCTCCAGCCGCTCGGCGTCCTCGGGCGCGTGCGGCTGGCTGCGGTAGGGCCCGAGCACCTCGTCGCGAAGGATCGTGGTCAGCTCCTCGGCGAGCGACGCCATGTGCCGGGTGATCGCGTCGCCGGCCGCGGCGACGCTGTCGAGCGGGATGTCGAGGTCGATCAGGTCCAGCCCGATCCGCAGGTTGGGCATCGCGAGGTAGCCCCCGTCGAGGCTGTCGAGCAGCCCGAGCCGGACCAGCAGCTGGAGGTCGGTGTCGCTCAGCCTCCGCCCCGCCTGCTTCTCCAGCTGGCGGTGGGTCAGGCGCTCCGGTGCGGTGGAGGTCCAGGACGTCAGCATCGCCCGCTGCAGCGCGAGGTCCTCGACGGTGGCGTCGGCGGGCAGGCGGGCGACGTAGCGCTCGATCGCCTGGAGCGTGAAGCCGTGGTCCTGCAGGGCCCGGACCAGCTCGAGCCTGGTGCGGTGACCGGCGTGGTAGTACGCCACCCGGCCCCGCCGGATCGGCGGCGGGACCAGCCCGAGGCTGGCGTAGTAGCGCGTGGTGCGCACGGTGAGGCCGACGGCCGCGGCCAGCCCGTCGATCGTCAGGAGGTCGCTCTCCTCCGGTGGCGCACCCATGACCGTCACAGTAGGGCTGTGCCAGCCTCGCTGCCACCGGCCTCCGGTGGGCGCACCGGCGGTCTTGAATCGTGACAGCGATGCTGTCACAGTGGCGCTGTACCCACCGATCACGAATCCCGGGAGACCCGCGATGCCCGACGTCCCGTCCGTCTACGAGCAGGAGCACGACGACTTCCGTCGTACGGCGCGAGCGTTCCTCGAGAAGGAGGTCGTGCCGTTCCACGACCAGTGGGAGAAGGACGGCCAGGTCACCCGCGAGGTCTGGGCCAGGGCCGGCGAGACCGGGCTGCTCTGCTTCGACGTCGACGAGGAGCACGGCGGTGCCGGGGTCAAGGACTTCCGCTACAACATGGTGCTCGCCGAGGAGATGT